>JACNKJ010000409.1 GCA_014382085.1 bacterium | reverse complement strand
CCATGGGTATGGCTTCCGAGTGCAGACTGCCGTCACCGGCCAAGAGCGTGAAACGCAATTGCACATTCTCTGATTCGGCCAAGGCCGATACGGAATGTTCGGGATGGAAATTCACCGTCAAAGCCTGATCCAGTTCCGGCGCGGCCGGAGAGTAGGACATGGCTCCTTCGTCCACGGATGTGGAACACCCAAGGACAAGCAGCGCGAAAATCATCAGCAGGACGGTTCTCATGCGAGACCTCCGAGAATGGGGACGGCGCGTTCAGGACGCGTCTGAAAGTTTTGCGTCGGATTCGGGTGGCCACAGTCGCCCGCCGAGATACTGCCCGGCAATGGCCGCCGCCACCGAAACCGCAATGAACCAAAATGAAAGCCCCAACCCGCGTCTAAGCAGAAAGAAAAACGGGATGGGAACATGAATCGCCAACCACCAGGGGATGGATTTCTTCTCCGTTCGAACACGCCAGGCCCCGAAGGGAATGCAGATGATGAAGATGCTCAACGCCAGGGTTGCGATTTTTGCCGTAAGCGTCCAGTCGCTGGCGAAGCTCAAGTGCGCATCCGGATCCGCGCGGACCCTTCCTCCATGACGCGGCCCACGACGCAGGCGTCGGTGACACCGGCCTCGATAAGATCACCCAACAAGGCGTCGGAGTCGGACTCCGCCACGGCAATGAGCAATCCGCCGCTGGTCTGCGCGTCGCAGGCCAACCAGATGTCGGCTTCGCGCGCGCCCGTGAAATCGGCCTTGGCCTCCACGGCCTTGCGATTACCGCGCGAACCGCCGCAGAGGAAATTGCGCTCGGTCATGGCGCGAGCCTGGGGATACTCAGGCAACAGTGCGCCAAATAGCTCAATGCTGAGACCCGAACCTTGCGCGACTTCCAAAGCGTGTCCGGCTAGGCCGAAGCCCGTGACGTCGGTAAGTGCGTGAACTCCGCGCTTGGGGTCCGCGTCGCCGCGTCGATCCACATCTTCCACATAGGGATCCAAACATTCGGCGGCCACACGGTTCAGAGTCATCATGCCGAGGATCGCCGGCTCAACATCATCTTCCGTGATCGCACCCTGGCAGAGCCCGGAGAGGTGCGGGAAGGCCCCAAGGGTTGGGCAGAGAAGGGGGCCCCACCCCACGGGGGGGGTGGGGTTGGCCAACACGCGCGGGGAAGGCCCGGGCCGGGGGCCGAACGCCCCGTCCTAGTGTCCCCCACCCTGGAGGGTGGGCCCGCGGGCAACCGCCGGCCCAGCCTCTTTTAAGGCGTCGTAACCGCCACGAAGAATGTCGGCGAGATATTTCTTTGAAATACCCTTTGATGGGAAGGCGCAGGCGTTGAGCGCGGTCATGGGTCGCCCGCCCATGGCGTAAATGTCGCTCAGGGAATTGGTGGCGGCGATGCGTCCGAATCGAAAGGGATCGTTCACCAGGGGCGTGATGAAGTCGATAGTCTGCACCAGGGCCAGATCTTCGGAGACATAGAAAACCCCTGCGTCGTCGGAGTGCTCGATACCCACGAGCAGTTCCGGCGAACCCTCAAGCTGTAGATTCGCGACGATTTCGGCCAGGTCCTCCGGACCCATTTTGGCCGATCAGCCTCCGGCAGAGGCGTAGTCGGTCAATGAACAGGAGCGATCCTTGTCCATACTGTCCTTTCGATTCATGAAGCCACTTCATTCAATCTAACCGATTTAGAGCGCCAGACAACAGGATTCACCCCACCTTGACAGGCTCGCCGGGCCTGCTTTTCTTGTAGAACCTGTTAAGCCGCTAACAAGTGAGCGCTCATGCCCGACAAGACACCTCGCAATTGTGACGCCCTGGCCAAGGTTCCCGAGGCCACCATTCTCCGGCTCCCCGTATATCTGAATCGGCTGAAAGCCCTCAGGGCCCGAGGTGTGGTGCAGATAAGCAGCCGAGAGCTGGCCGAGCCCATGAACATCAAGGCCGGACAGATGCGTCACGATTTCCATTACTTCGGCAACTTCAGCAGACCGGGCCGTCCCTACGAGGTGGAGGTGCTCATCAAGCGCCTCAGTGAGATCATGTGCCTGGGCAACTCCACGCCCTACGTGATCGCCGGCGCGGGACTCTTGGGCCAGGCCATCGCCAACTATTCCCGATTCGAGGACGACGGTTTCAACCTGCGCGGCATCTTCGACATCAATCCACGCATCCTCGGCATGACCGTGCACGACCTGCCCATTCGCCACATGGAAGAAATGCCCGCGTTCCTCAGCAGCGAGGGTATACACATCGGCGCCATCGCCGTGCCTCCCAGCGCGGCCCAGGATATTTGCGATCAGATGGTCGCCGGCGGCGTGCGCGGCATCTGGAATTTCGCGTTGGTGGATCTGAGCGCGCCCGAAGGCGTGGTGGTCCAGGATGAATTCCTGTCGGTGGGTCTCATGGCCCTGAACTACAAGGTGAAGGCGGGAATGAGGGAGTAGCGCTTCCCGTGGGCGAATAAATCGCTCCCCATTTTCAGCTCACCCCGATATAGCTATATCAAAATCGAACTCAATCACGATCCCAGAGGAGATCTCCATGCCGACTATGAAGATGCGATTTTTGCTGCCCCTGCTGCTCCTGGCAGCTTCACTACTTGCGGCATGTTCGGATTCCGGCAGCCCCGTCGACCCCTACCTCGGCTCCTGGGTTATCGATATTGAAAAGAGCTTCGCCAAGTCCCAGATCAATGAAGATCTGAAGGACAAGGACCCCGAATTTGTACGGGCGGAAATCACGGGAATGAGTCAGGTCATAAGCTTGGTCGTCGCCGATTCCACCATTACCTACTCTCGTGGCCGGCACAGCAAGACCCTGCCCTTCGATGTTGAAGCTGGCGAGCCCGGTAAGCTAGCTCTCGCCGTTTACGACGACACCCAGGTCGTACACTGGATTTTGAATCTGGACGAAGACGGCTATCTGCATCTGGAGTCCACACGCTCGAGGTTTACCAACTACTACGTCTACATCAGGGAAGAATTGGCGGAGGACGTGGAGTACGAACAGCCCGTGAAGGGTAAATAGCAAAACGTTACTCGGCGAATACTGGGCACAAAAAAAGACCCCGGCCCAAAGGCCGGGGTCTATTAACAGCTCTTAAGCCGAGACAAGTCTCTAGTACAGAGTCTTGATCTGGCCGAAGGTCGCTTCTTCAGTCGCGGTGACGCAGTAGTCAGCCTTGAACTGGATGCAAGCGGTCTGGCCGTAGTTGGAATCGGCATCCCAGGCGCCCAGATAGAGACCGTAAGTCTCGATACCGGAAGCGAAGCCACCAAGACCCATGTAACCAGCGTTCTCATAGCCCCAGATCATGCTGGCGCCGGCGGGAAGAACGATGCCACCCATATCAACGGGGGTGTAGGTGACAGGAGGCAGGGTGTCGATGGGATCGACGGGAGTGAAGTCAACAGCGGCATCCCACACGGTGGTGTAAGGATCGGGGCAATCGACGAAGGGGTCGCTGGCGTTCAGCAGGATGTTGGCGATCACGGGAAGAGCGATGGGCTCACCGGAATACTCACAGGTGGGCGCGCCGATTTCGGTGACGCAAAGATCCTGGCCAGTGTCATTCGTGAAGACGCTAACGGTCCAGAAGGCCCAGCTGCTGGGTCCGCCACCGCTGGCGGGGGGGAAGTCCATGGCGCCGCAAGTGTTGAACTCGACGGCTTCACGGGTGCTAAACAGTTCAACACCGCCGGTGGGCTCGGTGGGGTTCATGACGTCACGATTAACGGAAGCCATGGCGGGGATGGCCAGGGCCAGCACGCCAAGAACGATGACTAGCTTTTTCAACATTTTGAACTCCTTGCAATGGATGCGCATTCAGGTTGATTATCCGAGTATCCAACTAGGGGTTGGAAATGATTACTCAGTACCCCCTAAGAATACCACATTTTCGGCGATGATGTCTATACCGCCAACCCTTGATATGTCGGCGTTTGCGGGCTTTTCTTGACCTTTTACTTGAGCCTGTTTTCCATGCTCCAGAGATTCCCATATCCGAAACATTTGGATAGCACAGAGCGCCTCCCCGGGCTGAGTCGGGGAGAATCGCGTGCTATAACTCCTCTTAGCTAGATCAGTTTGAAGGGCTCGAATGTCATGAAATCAGCATGGTGGACGATCAGCCCCTCAATAGTCCGCTGGCCTGTGTCACCCTCTTTGGCGTGCATGGCAATCATGTGACATACCTCGGCGGGCAGATCGAAGCGCATGGCCAACCCCACCCCACTGAAGGGGTGCCGCAATAGTTTTCCGTACTCGCTCTGAACGGCCTTGCCCTTCTCGTCGAGTTCGTATTCGAGCAGCTTGCCCACATCGACGAGTATGGCGCCCGAGATGAGTAGATCCATATCGATGGGAATGGTGTCGCCGTAGAATTCCCGCATCTTGAGCGCGCTGTCGCGGCAAACATGCACCACGCTACGCTTGTGGGCCATGAAACTCACGGCCTTCTTGGTGAGCAGCGTAAAGGGAATGGTTTCCAGGTCTTCCGCGCTGAGCACGCTTTTCTCAATCGCGAACTCCCAAACCTGGGCTGTTCTCTCGCGCAGGTCCGCGTCTTCAATCCAATCGAGCTCGGGCCAGAGCTTCGCAACCGTCTCGTTCATTCTTCCTCCCGACTAATAGTTGAACTCGTCCGCATGACGATCGCCGGCGTTGTCCGGCTGACGAACGTTGCCGCCGCGCCGCACATCGTAGACGAAGTCTCCATCCAGTTCGATGCGTTCGTCGCAGGCCATACGCATATCTGCGCTGGCCGAAAGATTTCCACCATGCACGAGGTGAACCACGACACCCATGTCCTTGACCATTCTCACGGCCGGCACGAAATCGGAATCCGGCGCCACGAGAACAATGTGATCCACCAAGCCCTTGGCGGAAAGATTGACCATGTCGGCCACCAGCTGCACGTCCACGCCGCGCTGCTCAAAGCTTGTGGCGCCCTCTTCGGTGAGAACACGCTGAGTGCGGCCCAGGCGCACTTCAAAACGGGGAAGGTATTCAAGGCGGTGGAAGAAGCCGCGCTTCTTGTAGACGCGATCCTGTTCTTCCTCGTCGGGCTCGGCCGGAGCCCAGGGCAGGGCGTGATAGTAGTAAGTGCGCAGCAGGCTCACATGGCCTCCCGCGTAGCGGGAAACCCTTTTTACCAAACCCAAGGTAAGTTTGTGATAGTCCACCTGCGCCCGGTCATGCTCTTTGATGAGCAGCATTTCAAGATAGGCGCCATCGATAAGAATTGCGGCCTTAGCCATGTCGACTCCTTAGTTCAGATCCATCCTCTGAATAGAGATCATGGAATTTCGAATGAAAAAACATGCCCCGCGAAAGAGGCGTCCACTTTTCTTAGTTCGTCGCCTTCGAAGTGAAAACGTCCAAAGGCGCGCGTCTCATGCGGCTTGAGACCGGTCGTCTCAGTTTCAAGCTCGTAGCGATAGTAGAGCCGGTCAAGACCATCCCGCTCACGCCACTTCTCGCTGGGCTTGCCCAGCACCTCCAAAACCCGCTCCCGGCGGGGCATCAATTCGCGAACACGATCCTTGCGAATTTTCGCCTTGAGCCCTTCGGATCGTCGGTCGGTTTCCGCATCGCCCAGGCTGGTCAAAAATGCCACAAGGACGTCTTCCGGAAAGAGATCGACAAACTCCTTGGGGAAAATCATTTCCTCGAATAGATCTTCATCGAAACGAAGATCATAGTCGAGAACACTGGCGGGATCTTCGCCCCCATCTAGATGGAAGACGAAGAGGCGCCGCGAGATTTCGCCCGCCTCGCTCTCCATGCGCGTGGGCTCGGCCTTCATAAGGAAGTCCACGTCGTCGCCGGAGAGCAATGGCTGTTTGATGATGAGAGCGTATCGACCGTCGTTGCGGAATTCGAAATTCTCGTGAAAGTCGCTGAACTGCTTCTTGAATTGCAGAAGGCGCCAATACACGCAGCCGCTGAGGGCGACCACTCCAATCATCACAAGTGCCGGAAGTATCCGGCGGATTTTGGACATGCGAGGAAAGTAGCGAAGCTGATCCTGGATGTAAAGACCCCGAAGCTTACTTGATCACATCGGAGATCATCGCGCTCATGGAAGCGGGAAATGCCACGAGGATAGATCGTTTGAGCGCCAGAAGCCAATCGTTGGCCCAGGGAGCTTTTCCGAAGAGGGTCAGGAAAAGCGCCGCGGTAAAAAGAGCCAAAACATAGGTGGCGATCACGCGCAGGAGGTACTTGAGAGAATGTTCACGAAAATGGAAACGATAGAAGTTGAAATAGATGAAGTTGGCGATGATGAAGAGCGACAAGGCCGAGAGCAATACGATGTTCACGAGCGGTAACTCGGATCCCAGGGTCCAGACTTCTTCGGTGAGTGAAATGGGAAGGGCCAAAACCGAGGCCCCCACCAAGATTTGCCAGAGATCACGAGGATGAAGCTCCACCATGAACGGCTTGAGCGCGTGACCCACAACCTTGCCGGTGGTATCGGTAATGGGAACAATGCGCTGAAGGTACCCGCCGATTCGCTTGATCGTAGTCTTGGGGTTCTGCGTTTCAGCCACTTTACATCCCCCTGCGGTACTGTCCTCCGATGCCATACAGCGCGCGGCTCATCTGGCCGATAGTACAAACCCTCGCCGCGTCCATAAGAACCTCGAAGATATTCCCACCCGACAAGGCCGCTTCACGCAAGCGATCCAGAGCGGCTTTAGCCATGTCTTTGTGGCGGTCGTGAAGATCGCGCACCTGATCCACCTGGTCGCGCTTCTCTTCTTCGCTTGAGCGAATGAGTTCGGTTTCCACAACCTTGCCTGCTTCAGCGCTCGGATTTTGGAACATGTTCACGCCCACAATGGGAAGCTCGCCGCTGTGCTTGAGCATTTCGTAGTGGAGGCTTTCCTCCTGGATTTTACCACGCTGATACATGGTCTCCATGGCGCCCAACACGCCGCCGCGCTCGGTGAGAGCGTCGAACTCATTGAGCACCGCCTCCTCGACGAGATGGGTCAGCAGGTCGATGATGTATGCTCCCTGCAAGGGGTTCTCATTCTTGGCCAAGCCCAGTTCGCGATTGATGATCAACTGTATCGCCAAGGCCCGCCGCACCGACTCTTCGGTGGGCGTGGTGATGGCCTCGTCGTAGGCGTTGGTGTGCAGGCTCTGGGCATTGTCGTTGATTGCGTAAAGTGCCTGCAGCGTCGTGCGGATATCGTTGAACTGAATTTCCTGGGCATGTAGTGAACGCCC
The DNA here is from genome assembly GCA_014382085.1 of bacterium. Classification (GTDB taxonomy): domain Bacteria; phylum Krumholzibacteriota; class Krumholzibacteriia; order JACNKJ01; family JACNKJ01; genus JACNKJ01. The sequence continues at coordinate 10,833 of JACNKJ010000409.1, read as the reverse complement.
GCTTGTCTGAATGTGATACTTCAGCTTCTGGCTGCGCTCGTCGGCGCCGTAAAGGTCGCGCATGGCGATAGCCCAGATGCGCCGGGCCACTCGGCCGATGACCGAATACTCTGCGTCGACACCGTTGCTGAAGAAGAAGCTGAGATTGGGAGCGAAGGTGTCCACTTCCATGCCGCGTCCGCGGTAGTATTCCACGTAGGTGAAGCCATTGGCCAAGGTGAAGGCCAACTGGCTCACGGGGTTCGCTCCGGCCTCGGCGATGTGATATCCGCTGATGGACACGCTGTAAAAATTGCGAACCTTCTTCTCCACGAAATACTGCTGAATGTCCCCCATCATTTTCAGGGCGAACTCCGTGCTGAAGATGCAGGTGTTCTGCGCCTGGTCTTCCTTGAGGATGTCCGCCTGCACCGTTCCACGAACGGACGACAGCACCTGGGTCTTGATCTCCGCGTACTCCTCGGCCGGCAGCAGTTCATCGCCGGTGACACCGAGCATATCCAAACCGAATCCGTCATGACCCGAGGGTAGTTCGGCGCGATAGCGTGGCTGATTCCCGCCCGTAATTTTTTTAATTTTCGCCGATGCCTCATCCCAGCGATCGGTTTCCTTGAGGCGCTTTTCCACCGCCTGATCCACGGCCGTGTTCAGGAAGAAGGCCAGGGCCATGGGAGCGGGGCCGTTGATGGTCATGGACACGCTGCTGGTGGGCGCGCTCAGGTCGAAACCCGAGTAGAGTCGCTTCATGTCGTCGAGGGAGCAGATGCTTACGCCACTGTTACCCACCTTGCCGTAAATATCGGGGCGCTCGTCGGGATCTTCGCCGTAGAGCGTTACCGAGTCGAAGGCTGTGGACAGACGAACCGCCGGCAAGCCTCGACTTACATAGTGGAATCGACGATTGGTGCGCTCGGCCGTGCCCTCACCCGCGAACATGCGCGTGGGATCTTCCGCCGTGCGTTTGAAGGGAAACACGCCGGCCGTGTAGGGAAATTCACCGGGCAGGTTTTCCCGGCCAAACCATCGGACGAGTTCGCCCCAATCACGCGTCTGAGGTAGGGCCACTTTGGGCACGCGCGTGCCCGAAAGCGTTTCGTGGTGATTCTTCACGTGCACATCTTTGCCGCGCACCTGATAAACGGTGTCTTCGGCCAGATAGGCGGCCTGTTTCGATTTCCATTCGGCAAGCTGTTTGCGAAGCGTGGGATCGAGCTCGGCCAGCAACTCGTGATAGCGCTGACGCAGTAGCAAGATTGCGGCGTCGCTGCCATCGCTGAGCTGGTCGAGGTCGTAGTCGCCTGAAAGCTCCGGAACCTTGTCACCCAGTTCGCGCAGGGTGCGGGCGAGACCGTCCAGACGTTCGGCAAGGGAAGCCTGCCCCTCGCTTCGACGATGATGATGCCTCACCGCCTCGGCAATCTCCGACAGATATCGCACACGCTCGCCCGGCACCACCGTGGGCACCTCGCCCACACGGTCGGGCATGGGCGCGGGATCCCACTGGCGGCCACTTTTCTCGGCTAGCTGTCCAATCACCCACATGAACAGATTGTCGATGCCCTCATCGCCGAAATGATTGGCTGCCGTGAGAAAAACGGGCATCTGCTCGACGGGTAACTCGAAGAGATTTCGATTGCGTTGAACCTGTTTGCGTACATCGCGCAAGGCATCGTCGGCCCCACGTTTGTCAGCCTTGTTGATGACCACACCATCGGCGAAGTCCAGCATCTCGATCTTCTCTAGCTGGCTAGGCGCACCGAACTCGGGCGTCATGACATAGAGCGACAGGTCTGCGAGATCCACCACCTGTGAGTCGCTTTGTCCGATGCCCGCCGTTTCGAGAATCACCAAATCGTAGGCCGCGGCCTTGAGCGCGAGAATGGCGTCGTCCACCACCCGAGCGGTTGAGGTGTGAGCCTGGCGCGTTGCCAGCGAGTGCATGAAGACTCGTTCACCGTGTACCGCGTTCATGCGAATCCGATCGCCCAATAGCGCTCCGCCCGTGCGGCGGCGACTTGGATCAACCGAGAGAATGGCCACGCTGCGATCTTCAAAGCGATCGAGCACACGGCGCACAATTTCGTCGGTGAGCGAACTTTTTCCGGCGCCGCCCGTGCCCGTAATGCCGAGCACCAAGGGTGAGGCGTCGCCGAGTTTTGCATTGAGCGTATCGCGATGGATATCCATGGCCGGAGTGTCTGCATCGCGCTCGAGAATACTGATGGCCCGGGCCACCGACCTGGGCTCGCGCGTGTAGAGCCCCTCGGGCAAGTCGACTGCGCCTGCGGCGGGATCAAAGTCCGCCAGGCGCATCATGTCGCGAATCATGCCGGTGAGGCCCATGAGTCGGCCGTCTTCCACCGAATAAATTCGCTCCACTCCATAGTCGTGAAGCTCCCGCGCCTCTTCATCGGTGATGGTTCCGCCCCCACCTCCGAAGATTTTGATCTGCGAGGATCCGTTTTCCTTCAGCAGGTCCACCATGTACTTGAAATACTCGGTGTGCCCACCCTGATAACTGGACACGGCGATACCCTGGGCGTCTTCCTGGATGGCGGCCTCGACGATCTCGTCCACCGAACGGTTGTGCCCCAGGTGGATGACCTCTGCGCCCTCCTGCTGGAGAATGCGCCGCATGATGTTGATGGCCGCATCATGCCCATCGAAAAGTGAAGCCGCCGTAACGAATCGAAGCTTGTGTTCGGTGGCGAAGGGCTCGCTGGCCGCAGAATGAATATCGCTCTGAATCTTCTCGCTCATAAGAGCCTCGCAAATAGGGTTAGGTAATTAAGTTACATGATATCAGCAGTGGTTTCCATAGGAGAAAACTAGAACTGAGAACTAGGGACTGAGAACCAGGAAAAACCCCCTCCGTCACCAGAGGGGGTTCTCAGTTCTCAGTTCTCAGTCCTCAGTCCTCAGTTACTTCAACAATGTCATCTTCTTCATATCGACGATTTCGCCCGCCGACAGCCTGTAGAAGTAGATACCCGAACCCTGGGACTGTCCCGCGTCGTCGGTTCCGTCCCAAACAACCGAGTGCATTCCCTGCGCGTAGTTCGCGTCGACGAGCAGGTCGCGCACCTTGCGACCGCTTAGATCGTAAACCGCCAGGTTCACGTTCACGTTCAGGTCCAAATTGAACCGGATCTCCGTCTTGGGATTGAAGGGATTCGGATAGTTGCTGAACAGGCGTGTGCCCGCCGGAACACTTTCATCCACCGCCGTACCGCCGCCTTCTTCGACAACGATGCGCTGGTTGCTGCTTGTGATGGTGGTGTCCTGTACGGTGCCGCTCGGCCAATAGATGCGCAGGCTGGCTTCAGTCGCCATGCCCAAGCCGAAATGCGCCACGGTCATGTTCTGAGACATGTAGGCCGCATCGCCGCCGACCGTATGGTACTGGGTGCCGTTGGTCGCGATCACGCGAATGCGCGCGCCGAGGCCCTGCTTGTTGGCCGTGGTTCCCTGCAGCTTCACCTGCAACCAGCCGTTGTCCGGCGGGAAGTCGTTCCGCACGAGTTTATTCTCGGCGTTCAGGTTGGCCATGTAGACGTCCAGGTCTCCATCGTTGTCATAGTCGGCCCAGGCCGCCGCATTGGTCTGGGAAGGGTCTCCCAGCAAGGGATCGGTGGCTTCGGTGAAGACGCCGGCGCCCTGGTTCTTGTAGAGATGATTCCCACCGTTGTTGCCGACCAGGAGATCCAAGTCGCCGTCGTTGTCGTAATCGCCCCAAGCCGCCGAGCGACCGTTGCCCGCATCGTCCAGGGGTGAACTCGTGATGTCGGTGAAGCTGCCGTCGCCGTTGTTGCCGAGCATGACGTTGGCGCCGTTGTTGACAATGTAAAGATCCAGGTCGCCGTCATTGTCGTAGTCGGCCCAAGCAGCGCCATAACCGTCGCCACCGTCGCCCACGGGCAATGTGGTAATTCGGGTGAAGGTATTGTTACCGTTGTTGCGATACAGACGATTCTGACCCGAACGCGCAAGATAGAGATCCTGATCTCCATCGGCGTCGTAGTCGGCCCAGCTAGCCGAACGCCCCCAACCACTGTCATTCATGGGATAACCCAGCTCCACCGTGAAGCTGCCGTCACCGTTGTTGTGGAAGAGTTTGTCGGCGGCGTAGACGTTGGTCACGTAGAGGTCCAGGTAACCGTCTCCGTCGTAATCGCCCCAGGCGCAGCCTTCGCTATAGGAGGTATCCCCCAGATCGCCCGCCGTGACGTCGGTGAAGATGCCGGCGTCGTTGCGGAAGAGGAAGTTGGCGTCGCCGCTGGTCTGGCATGCGTAGAGGTCGAGATCTCCGTCGTTGTCGAAGTCGGCCCAGGCCGCCGCACGGCTGTTGCCGGAAAGATCCAGAGGTGAAGTGGTCACGTCCGTGAAGCTTGTTCCGTCATTGTCGTAGCAACGGTTGGGCTCGGCGTCGTTGGACAAGTACAGGTCGAAGGTGCCGTTGCCGTCCAGGTCGCCCCATGCAACGCCCTGACCACGGCCCATGTCTCCCAGCACGGGAGTAGTCACGTCGGTCCAGCTTTCGCCGCCGTAAATGCCGAAGTGTTCGCTCCATCCGAACTTGTTGTTCTCGTCGACGACCTTCAGGCGGAAGTCCGATCCCGTGCCCCAGGCGGGGTCTACGTTCATGCCGGGGTCTTCGCTGCCATCGTTGACGGTGGTTCCGATGAGGTTGGCCACGAAGTTATCGCCCTGGTAGAGGTCCACGAAAACTTCGGTGCCCGTGCAGCCGGTCCATTCCACAAGGCCCGCGGCTTCATCGTGATACCAGATGGTCTCGGCGTCGGGGCTTGTGACGTCGAAAAAGCCGATGGGCTCGATCCCGATGACCATGCCCTCTTCCATCACATCGCAATCCCAGTTGCAGAAAACATTGTCGAGGGCGTACCAAGCGTTGGAGCCGCCGCCCCAACCGTAGTTCATGTGGTAGTAGTGAGTCTCGCCCACGTCGTTGATGCCGTCGCATATGATGGAATGCTGCGTGATGCGGTAATGGATGGGCCGCGCGGGAACCTGAAGAATTTCATGGGAGATGATGTCCCACCATTCCTCTGCGTCGAAATTATTGCGCTCCACCCAGTCAATGTCGGTGCTGTATTTGAAGAACTCGGGATAGACTTCGTCACCCATGTGAACCCAGGTGCCCGAGGCGCAGTGTCCGAAGTCCATCTCGAATGCCACCGCCGCTTCGTAGTTGACCTCGGCAGCTGCCGCGGCTTCTTCCGGAGTGTATCCGCTGTTGTAGCTATGGCGAACGTTCGCCCAATCGAAGGGGTCGGAGAATTCCGCATAGAGGTATGAGCCCGGCTCGCTGCCTCCGCAGGAATCGTCGCCGTTCCAGTCGTAGCCATGTCCGCCGGTACCAAACTCGGGATACTCCCAGTACTTCATGATCATGCCGGCCGAGGTGGCGACACAACCCACCAGACATCTTCCGCCATCACCATCTGGACAGTTATTCCAGTAGGGACCTTCCTGGTGCCAGGTGGATTGGATCACGGGGCCGACCATCTCACGGCTCCGGGCAAGAAGCTGACCGCTGAGCAGCTTGTCCCAGTTCGTGCGATTTTGCTCGGGTGCCACGCTCGCGGGAAGGATATCCAGGCCACCGTACTCGCTGCGCAGGAAATCGTGAGTGCGCTTAAAACTTTCTTTGATGAGCGAGGTGTAGCCGAAGTCGAGATCCGGATTGAAGGTGTCCGTATCGGACCAGGCCTTAACCGCTGGCATCTCCTTAAGCAAAGAAACAATCACATGCCCGGAGGGCTCTACCTGGGCCCAGTATCCGAGCAGCTCGCTGTCGAGCATCAGTTCGGAACAGTCGCTCACGCGGGCCGTGGAGGAGTTCCCCCAGTGACCGACATGCGCACTTTGTTCAGCCACGAATGCATCGGCGACAGCCCTGGCCTCGCTAAGGCTGGCCACTTCAGCGAACGCAGGTACCGCGGCAAACAGAGATAATAGGACTAGACCAACGAGGACCTTCTTCATCTTGCCATCTCCTTGGGGAAACTGGGCAGACCACTCAAATCGGATATTCAGCCCCCATTATACCACAAGTCGTGAAGCGCTGTCTCCCCTTGCGCCCCGGTTCGGTGGCTTTGAAGCTCCACAAAATCAACGGTTACTGGGCCAGCTCACATGTCGCCGCAAGGAGAGACCGTGCTTCATGGCATGTGGGGGTGGAGGCAAAAGAAGGAGGAATAAGAAAGGGGAGGGCTGAGCCCTCCCCGAGAGAAATGTGAAGCTTGAATGAGTGGAGGGCTCGGCCCTCCGCTGTATTGCTACTTCAACAGAACGCCGCGGACGGTCTGAGTGTCCTGACCGATACGGACCTTCATGAAGTAGATGCCGCTTGCGGCAGACTCACCATTTGAACCCTTGCCGTCCCATTCCGTCTGAACCCAGCCGGCCTGATCGGCAACAACTGCCATGCGATCGACCAGGTGTCCGCCCATATCGAAGACGTCCACGAAAGCCGCGCCGGCCTGAGGCGCATAGAAGCGCACGGTGGCCTTGGGGTTGAAGGGATTGGGATACACGCTGGCCTGAAGACCCTTTGCAGGCGTCGCGGGTTCATCAACATCCGTGGGATCGGTGATGGTGATCCACTGCAGCATGTTGTAGCGCTGCACATCCACGCCGGTGGTACCGACATGGCGACGAACTTCGATGTAGTAGGTGCCCGGTGCGAGCACGTAGTCGACCAGCATTTCATTCTCACCGTGATCGGTGTCTTCCACATAGATCAGCTCGTTGAGAGCGGAATCGTAGAGTTTGAAACCGATGTCCATCATCTGGTCGGTGTCGTACCACAGAGGTGCTGATCCACCCTGAATGCCCAGCTGCACATGGGCGCCGATGGGATCAAGGGTGATGTCAATTTCACTGGTGGCGACGATCTCGAACTCGTACCAGTCGTAGTCGCTCAGCGTGTCGAGGTTGTGATCGATGGTGACTTTCACGCCCTCCCAAGTGCCGAACTGGTTGGCGGTGGCGGAGTCGTTGTCGTTCTCGAAGCCGTCGCCGTAGTTACGGCTGCCGCCGCGAATGTCATCTTCCTGGGGGCCTAGGAAATTGGTGTTGAGATAGGCTTCCATGAGCTTGGTGCCGTTCTCGGGAGTCACGTGTCCAAGACCCTGTCCGTGACCATGCTCGTGCATGACGGTGTTGCGGATGAAGCGCAGATTGCCCTGGGCCCAGTTTTCGTCGGTGTCCAAAACCATGTCGCCCACATCGGGGAAATAGTTGTAGGCCAGAACGCCGTTGGAGCCATCAACATGGTGCCCGCCGATGCGCACATCGCCACGGCTGCCGAGGGAGCCGGAGGTTCCCGGGAAGGCCGCGCCGTCATCGCTGACTTCGACATACGTGATGCCGATATGGCTGGACCAGTCGGCGAAGCAATCCGCGAAGATCTGCTTCCAGGTTTCCTCGTCGCCGAACTGAGAATTCAGCGTGGAGTAGAGCTCACTGGGCTCGCCGCCGTCGGCCAAGATGGCTGTTCCGTCGGGAATGAAGCTGTAGGTCAATGTGATGGGGTCACCCAGTCCGCCGGCGTTGCCGTTGGCCGTGGTGATCCAACGATCATTGCGCCAGTATCGGTCGTCATCGAACTCGCTGCCGGTAGGCAGGCTGCGCAGGATCTCGATCATCTGATCGTAGGGAGTACTGGGATCCACGCAGAAGGCACGATCGCCGGACTCGATGCACGCGATGGCGTCGAGGGGATCGTTGGGGACACAAACATCGAGCAAGTTGTTCATCACAGACTTGGCGACGGCGTCCTCGATAACAGGATAAAAGGGATGGTCACTGTATTCGCTGTTTGCGATGGCGAATGCAGGCACCAGGAACAGAAGTGTGGCCAGCAGAACGACTGTTCTGCGCAGGGTCTTGCCAATCATATGCGTACCTTCCTGTGCGGTGAGCCAGAGTATCCTCTATGGCGAATTGGTTCAAGTATGGCGCAAGAGCTTGCTTCATATTATAGCAAATCGCCGCGACCGATGAAAGGCCGCCTTGCCCGTGGGCTGAGTATCGGCTAACCTGTGGTCGTACTTGAGGATAGAATTTTCGGGAGGAAGCAATGCCCCTGGTTCCGAAAGCAATCAAGAACTTAAGGCCTTACTCGCCCGGTAAGCCCATCGAAGAGGTCCAGAGGGAATTGGGCCTGGACCGGGTGGTGAAGCTGGCCAGCAATGAGAACCCCTGGGGCCCCTCGCCCATGGCCATCAAGGCTGTGAGCGGTGCCCTTGGGGGCCTGCACCGCTATCCCGACATGCTCGCCCGCGACCTGCGCAGCGCCCTGGCCGCCCGCTTCGACCTAAAAATGGAGAACGTGGTCGTCGGCAGCGGCAGCGAAGGCATCATGGCCAACATCATGCGCACATTCCTCTGCGACGAGGATGAAATCCTCACCGCCGAGAACACTTTCGTGGGATTCATGGTCCTCGCCAATGGTAGCGGTCAAAAAATCACTCTGGTTCCACGAGGGGCCGATTATCGCTACGACCTGGAAGGCATGAGCAGCGAGCTTAGCGAGTACACGAAAATTATTTACCTGGCCAACCCCGACAATCCCACAGGCACCATTTTCACGCGCAAGGAATTCGACGCCTTCATGAAGCGAGTGCCCTCTCGCTGCCTTGTGATCTACGACGAGGCATATATTGAATTCGCAGCGGACGACGCACGCTTCCCCGACTCTATGAGCTATCGCTACGACAATGTCATCACCCTCCGCACTTTTTCCAAGGCCTACGGCTTGGCCGGCCTGCGTATCGGCTACGGTTTCGCCCACGAGGATCTCATCGCCAATCTCATGAAGGTGAAGCTGCCCTTCGAGCCCAGCGTCCTGGCCCAGATCGCCGGGCGGGCGGCACTGGAAGATCAGGATTTTCTACGACGCACTTTGGAGGGAACCCTAGCGGGAAGGAAAACGCTGCAATCGGGTCTCGTAAACGCGGGCTTCGAGGTGCTGCCGGGCAGCACCAACTTCTTGGCGGTGAAAGCGCCCAGCGCCGAGACCGCGGCTGAAATTTGCCAAAACCTATTGTTGCGCGGAGTGATCGTCAGGCCGCTTACGGCCTTCGGATTTCCCGAGCTGTTTCGGGTCACCATCGGCACGGAAGAGGAAAATACATTTTTCCTCGAAGCCCTGAAAGCAACTTGAACCTGAACAGGAAGCTGGTTCTGGCTCATGTTACAAGTACAAGTCCAAGTTCATGTTCATGTTGTTTTAATTCCATTGTCTTTCGCCCCTTAGGCGGCTAATCTACCCCGTCATCCCCCACGGACATTTTTCCTCCACCCGAGAGGGAGATCATGATTCGAAACAAGTTTCTCCTCCCGGCGGCCGGTCTGCTTGCATTCGCCGCGCCCGCCTTGGCACAGGAAGAGGTAATGGGATGGGGTTTCCGAAGGGAAAACCTGTCCCCCATGTTCCTCTTCATCATCTTCACCGTGACCATCCTCGTGTCCATCGCTCTGGCCCGCCGCGGAAAGGATCTCTACATCCGCCGCATCGCCGGACTGAACGCCGTGGAAGAGGCCATCGGCCGATCTACGGAATTGGGCAAAAAGGTGCTCTACGTACCCGGTATCGGATCCATCGGCGAAGTGCAGACTCTGGCGTCCATGGCCGTGCTCAAGCACGTGGCGAAACACACTGCCGAATACGGTACGCCCCTTGAGGTGCCCAACAAGGACCCGCTTACTTACGCGGCGGCGCGTGAAACGGTGAAGGAGGCCTACCTCGAAGCCGGAAGGCCCGACCTCTTCTCGGAGGAGATGGTTCCCTACATCACCTATGACCAGTTCGCCTACACGGCTGCGGTCACGGGCAAGATGGTTCGTGAAAAGCCGGCGGCGAATTTCCTCATCGGATCCTTCTACGCGGAAAGCCTGCTCCTCGCTGAAGCGGGACAGGCCTGCGGCGCTATCCAGATCGCCGGCACCGCCGAAGTCGCCCAGCTGCCCTTCTTCGTCACCACCTGCGACTACACGCTTATCGGCGAGGAACTCTACGCCGCCAGCGCCTACCTGTCGCGCGAGCCGGTGATGCTTGGATGTATCAAGGGACAGGACTTCGTGAAGTTTATGTTGCTGGTCTGGATCATCCTCGGAATCCTAACCGTCACCTTCACCGGAAGCACCGTCTTCCAGACACTGCTGCAATCCGGCGGCTAGGAGGAAAAGAACGTGTACAAGAAACAACTACCGTTGATGTTCACATTCCTGGCCGGGTTGATTCCCATCCTCGCCTTTTTCATCACCACGCCAAAAGACTACCTGCAGCAGGCCAACGACACGCTCGAATTATGGATGCTCGTGGTTGCGGGATTCGCACTGCTTTTGGGTGTTGTGAACGTCTTCCAGATGAACCTGAAGAAGATCTCGAACAAATCGAAGGGCTGGCTCAACGCGCTTTGGCTTCTGCTGTCCTTGATCATCGCGGCGGTGTTCGGAGTCTTGGACGCCTTCGACATTGTGCCCTTCCAAGTTGACGGCCTGGACATTTTCAGGTGGATCACCGAGTCGGTCTTCATGCCGCTCCAGTCGACCATGTTCAGCTTGCTCGCCTTCTACGTGGCCTCGGCCTCCTTCCGCGCATTCCGCGCGCGAAACGTGGACGCGGCCATGTTGCTGGCGGCTGCGCTGATCATCATGCTGGGCGTCTACCTGATCACCACAGGCATGATGGCCTTCCTGTCCGACTTGACCACCTGGAACCTGAACGTGCCCAACCCGGCGGCGCAGCGAGGCATCCTCATCGGCGCGGCGCTGGGCCGGGCGTCCAGGGCCCGGCGCATCTTC
>JACNKJ010000363.1 GCA_014382085.1 bacterium | reverse complement strand
CAGGGCTGAAGGGATTCGGCTGATTCTGATGCAGGCGCACCGAAGGACCGAAGGGTCCGCCGGGAGCGCCGGTGGCGTCGGCGTTGAAGGTCTCAATGGTGAAGTCATCGATGGCCGCTTCAACCAAACCACCGCCGCCTTCATCACAGGCCACGAAACGGAAGACAACCTGGTCGGTCAGGTCGATAAGGGCGTTCAGATCCCCCACCACGCGAGTCCAGGAATTTTCCATACCGGGCACGCGCTCCACGGCCGTCCAAGTACTGCCACCGTCGTCGGACACGTCCACCGCGAACTCATCGTCGGTGGTGAATCCAGCCTGGCCGAACCAGCGCCAGTAGGTGACGAAGGCCATGTCCGCGGCGCTCAGATCGAAGGTCGGGCTGACCAGCGTGGTGCAGCCTCCGTCGACGTCAAAGTCGCCAGGGCCTGTGCCCGCGGTGCCATCGGTGACGAAGCACATGACGCCGGGAGCGACTGTATGGTCATCTTCAGGCTGAATGGTTTCGCCGTCGTATTCGGTGGCTTCGGGGTCTACACGTTCCCAAACACCCGACGTGGCGGCATCGCCCGTGACGCCAAGCTGCCAACCCGTGTCGGCGGATTCGGCATCGTAGGCATAGGCCTCATCGGTTACGTAGAAGGTGTAGTAGAAACCAGGAGCACCCGTGGGAGCCACGCTGCTCAAGCCGCCGCCGTCCTCGGCCCAGATGTAGAAGTCAACCTGGGAATTGGCCAGCTGACCTGGGATGGTCGCGCTGTAATCGCCGAACATTCCGGTCATCGCCATACCGATCCAGGCCGTGTTGTTGACGCGATAGTAAAGATTCGCACTGGCCACGGTGCTGAAATCGTTGATCTCAGCGGAGATGGTATAGGGTCCCACCGTGTCGGAAGTCGCACCTGGCTGGCTGACGTTCTCGATCACCGGACCAGCGATATCGATAAGCTGGAAATCCTCAACACTGGTCTCGTCGGAAATAACCTCGACCAGTCTTTCCTGAGCTGCGAAGCCGGGAGCCGAAGCGCGGATGGTGTAGAGATCGGCGGCAGCGGAACCGGCGTAGGAGCCGTCCGCGGCCGTATTCCAATTGTATCCGCTGCTAAGCAGTTCAACGTGCGCACCCGCAATGGGAGAATTGCCCCAACTCGCGTTGGTGACGGTACCCTCCACAGTACCGAAGCCCACGGTGGAGGCGATCACGGCGGCATAGGCGTCTACAAAACCATGGCCGTAGATGTTGTCCTCGCCGGTGCTACCTTCATCGCGACTGGTCTCCATGAGAATCTGCTTGATGGTGTCCACGTCGAGGTTCGGATTCGCCTGGCGAATGAGCGCCACGATTCCGGCCACGTGGGGTCCGGACATGGAGGTTCCGCTCCAGCCGCCCGCGTATCCACCGTTGTTGGTGCTGGAGTAAACGTCCACACCGGGGCCAACGACTTCAGGCTTGATCTTCAGGTCGGGATCCACGTCGCAACCTGTGGGACCGCGGCTGGAGAATCCCGCGATGGGATAGGGCCAGCCATAGTTGGTAGCATCCACCGCGCCCACGGAGAGGGCGTTGAATTCGGTGGTGGCGCGGTCCGCAGGGGAACCGATGGTCGTAGAGCCGGAGCCCTCGTTACCTGCCGACCAGACGGACACACAACCCGCGGCTTCACAGTTGTCGATGACCACCCACCAGCGGTCGTCGCAATCGGTGTAGTCGCCGCCGAAGCCCTCGTTGATGCGCCAGGAGTTCTGCACAACATCGGGGACATCGTCATTGGTGAAGGGATCATTGTCGGGATCGGCCAGCCATTCGTAGGTGTCGATGATATCGTTATCGAAACCGCTGCCGACACCCTGGTCGATGGCGTTACAGGCGATCCACTCGGCTTCCCAAGCAACACCGACGGTGTCGTCGAAAGCCACACCCGTCATGGTGCCGGTGGTGTGGGTGCCGTGTCCGTGACCGTCACTGGGATAAGTGCTGCTGCCAAGATTATCAAGCCAGCACTCACTCGCAGGATGGTTGTTGCCGCGCCAGCGATCGGTGAGAGCCGGGTGGCTGCCCATCACGCCGGTGTCGCAACTGGCGATGAGACGGCCCGCGCCGGTGAAACCGAGCTGATACCAAACGTCATCGGCATTGATCGCGCGAAGACCGGGAGTTACGCCGATACCGCGTGTGCCGAGTTCCGTGGGGACCGTGGACATCTCAAAGGGCTCCACGGGCGTGACGAGTTCAACGGTGAAATTGGGCTCGACCACATCCACGTCCATGCGATCGGCGATACGAAGGACTTCTTCCCTCGTGGCCATGACTACGATCATGTTACTGATCCAGTAGCTCTTATAACCAGCCACGTCTCCCGTGATCATGGCGTTATCGAGATGAAGCTTCAGGGCGTCCTGGCTGCCCGTGACAGATTTAAGAGCCAACACCACGTCACGGTGGCGCTGCTGCAGGGTGGCCCGCTGAACCTTCAGCTCCTGATTGAGCGAAGCGATGGGTGCTTGATCCTGCATATGAACGATCACTGAAAGCTGCTCGCCGGACGGCGTGTCCGCCAATACGGCCTCAAGCTTTGGATGGATGGTGCCGGCACTGACCGAAGCAGCAGTCAGTATGAGGGCCAGCAACATTAGACGAGTTGCGAGTCGCAAGATGGTCTCCTTTCCCCCGGTGAATATCGAGGGCACAGGCCTAGCTGCGCGCCAGAGGCAATTGGGTGAATTGCCCAAGTCTGAGCGGCAGATGTGATTGTGCCTTGGAATGGCTGCTCAATTATAGCACATGAGTTGGGATTTCTAGAACGCTAAGTGAATGAGACCCTAAGCCCTTCAAATTTTTGGCTATCCGGACTTCTGCGTCCAGATCTTTGCTCCAGCATTGAAAAAGTTTCGAAGCTCTTAGATCTACTTGAGCAGTACGAGCTTCCGCCCATATTTCCGGCCACCTGCCTCGAAACGCAGCAGGTAAACACCACTGGCGAGGACGCGCCCCCCATCATCTCGTCCATCCCAACGAAAGCTGTGTTCTCCCGCACTCAGAAATATGTCTTCAAGCAACCTTCGGACGAGGCGGCCGTTAAGATCGTAGATGGAAGCTTTCACCGAGTTTGCCTGGGGCAATTGGAAACGAATTTCCGTGCTAGGATTGAAGGGATTGGGATAGGGAGCCAGGAGAGCCAGCTTCAGGGAAGGTACCTCATCGGCCTGAGTGGGAATACCCGGCTCGGTCAAGGTGAGCCGCTGATCCGCGGCCACTTGCAAGGTTTCCTGCACGGTCCCCGAAGGCCAGAAAATGCGAAGAGTGTCCAACTCGGTAGAGGCGCCTAAACCGAATTCTGCGGTGAGTGAGTTTTGGGACATGAATCCGGCGCCAAGCCCCACTTGCCTGCTTTGCAGCATGCCCCCTGCCATCACTTCGATGCGCGCACCCAGGCCGAATCGGTTTTGAGTTCCACTGAGAAGATCCAGCTGGAACCAATGGTTGCTATTGTCCAATTC
>JACNKJ010000362.1 GCA_014382085.1 bacterium | reverse complement strand
CACGGAGACTTCCGCCAAAGAAATGGCCGGGGATTTTTATCCCGCCGGGCGCGGCATCGGCCAGCAAATCATGTGCGAAGAAGGATATGCCTGGCCCACCAGCATGGTGGTGGCCAGCGATTCGCACTCTAACATGTACGGCGGTCTCGGTTGTTTGGGTACGCCCATCGTGCGCACCGACGCGGCGGCTATCTGGGCCACGGGACGCACCTGGTGGCAGGTGCCGCCGGTGGCTCGCGTTGAACTAACCGGTGAACTTCGCCCCGGCGTCACCGGCAAGGACGTGATCATCACCCTGGCCGGTTACTTCAACAAGGATCAGGTGCTCAATCACGCCATCGAGTTCACGGGCGAAGGCGTGGCGACCCTCAGTGTGGACGGGCGTCTGGCCATCGCCAACATGACCACCGAGTGGGGCGCCCTGGCGGGAGTCTTCCCCATCGACGAACGCACCTTCGAATGGATCCGCACGCGCGCCGAGTTCGTGGCCGCCCGCGGACTGGCCGGCGTGCCGTCGGACGCCGACGCCGAAGGCGATGAGCATCCGCGCATGAATCTGCGGCGCCTCGCAGCCTTGGAGGCTAGCTGCCCCGAGGCCGATGAAGATGCCTACTACGCCAAGCGGATCACTCTCGATTTGGCCAGCGTGGAGCCGCACATTTCCGGTCCTCACAATTTGAAGACCATGAATCCGGCGTCGGAAATGCAGAAGCAGAACCTGGCCATTCAGAAGGCCTATCTGGTTTCCTGCGTGAATTCGCGCGTGGAGGATCTGGCCCAGGCGGCAGCTGTCATGCGCGGCGGCAAGGTCGCGGGCGGCGTGGAATTTTACGTGGCGGCGGCATCCAGCGAAGTGCAGGCCGAAAGCGAGCGCCGCGGCGACTGGCAAGCTTTGGTCGAAGCGGGAGCCAAGACCATTCCTCCGGGATGCGGACCCTGCATCGGACTGGGCGTGGGTCTTCTTGAAGCCGGCGAAGTGGGCATCAGCGCCACCAACCGAAATTTCCGCGGGCGCATGGGATCGCCCGAAGCCGAAGCCTATTTGGCCTCGCCCGCCGTGGTGGCGGCCAGCGCCATGGCCGGAAAGATCGCTATGCCCGAAGGCTGGAAGTTCGAAGGCGCGTCACCCCGCGCGGAGATCGCGGCAAGCGACAAACCTGCGGGTGCAGCCGCCGCAGTTACGATTCTCGACGGCTTCCCTGAAGTAGTTGAGGGCGAACTCATCTTCGTGCATGAAGATAACCTGAACACTGACGGCATTTATCCTGGCAAGTACACCTACCAGGACGACATCACGCCCGAGCAGCAGGCCGATGTCGCCATGGAAAATTACGATCCCGATTTCCAGTCGCTGGCGAAAGAGGGCGACTTACTCGTAGGCGGCTTCAATTTCGGTACGGGATCCAGCCGCGAGCAGGCTGCTACCGCACTAAAATACCGCGGCATTCGATTGGTCTTGGCGGGATCCTTCAGCGAAACCTACAAGCGCAATGCCTTGAATAACGGTTTCCTGGTGCTCGAGGCGCCGGAACTCTCGCGCGATCTCAAGGCGAAATTCGGCGACAAAGCGCTCACGGTACGCAGTGGTATGATCGCGAAGCTGGACTTCCGTAAAGCGACATTGATCGTAGACGGCAAGAACTACTCCCTCAGCCCCGTGGGTGCGGCGGCGCAGGAGCTGGTGATCACAGGTGGCCTGGAAAGCTGGGTGCAGGAGAGACTGTAAGTGCTTCCTCCCTTCGTGGTATAATTGATATCTCGAAGGGAGGTTGTGTGATGAAGAGGCTAGTTCTAGTCGCCGTGCTGCTTAGCTTGCCGGCCATCGCCGACGAGTGCATCAACGATTTTATCCATTTCCGACTCCAACCGGATGACTATGAGTGTCGGCTCGACGTGGATCCATTCATTACCTATGAACTACAGCTCATCGCGAGCTTCTATAAGCACAGCGATCCAGTGAACCGTCTGGAATTCAAGGTGATGAATCCCTTGCTCGACCCATACTATCCCGATGGAATGGTCGAGTGGGATTGGGGTGGGCACTCCGTCACAGGTGACTTCGCGACGGGTCTGATCATCGAGTTCAATCCACCGATGGATGTGGGTACCAGTGAACTCTTGCTCGCAACCATCACCTTCATATCCTTCCAAAACTCCTGGCCCCAGGATGACCACGTGATGAATGTGGAAGATCCAGTGGTCTACGACATCTATGGCCAGGGATTCTACACGAGTCGGGGCTTTTTCCATTTCAATCCCATTGAGCCATACACCTTTTGCTTTCTAGGGGGTGACTACGAGATTGTCGATGCTCATGTGGAATCCGTATCGCCGCCTCCGGGCGCGGTGGTTGTTGGAAATTTCGATCTCGATTACACGGTAGCCTCATGGTGGTGCATGCCCGGCGAGCCCTGGCCCTTCGATGGAGAGGTCCGGTTGAACGGAGAACTCATCCACGAATTTGAAGGGTTTGGAGTCGAAGACTTCAGCCTGCCTGTGGATGTCTCGAGTTATCCGGAGGGCGAGGAAATCATCGTCGGAATCTGGGTACATGGATGCGATGAAGGATATGCAGAGCTTCACTATTTTGTGGGAGAAGCGACGGCCGCGAGTAACATGGATTTCTCCAAACTCAAATGGCTTTACTAGCCGCAATCACTAGCATGCAAAAAGCCCCGCCGATTGCTCGGCGGGGTTTCTTGCATGGAGGGTGCTTGGGCGTGAGGTAATTAACGGTACAGAGTCTTGATGGAAGTCCAGGAAGTCTCTTCGGTAGCAACGGATCCGAAGACCGCGCCCATTCCGGTGGGGAAAGTCGCGAGAACCTGGTTGCCCATGCTGTTGTTCTGTCCCAGTGCGTCGGTGGGAATGCCACCGGCCAGGGGCTTGAGCAGGAAGGGGCCGGCGCCATTGTCGGGGACGGGCTCGATGGAGATCACGGCCGCAAAATCGCCGCTGTCCAGGTCAAGCACGCCGTCACACTGGTAGGCCACGAAATCCTGTCCGGGGAAGGGAGGTCCGCCGCCCATGCAGCCGGCCGCGTCACTGTCGAATCCAGAAGCGGTGGCGAAGGTACCGGTGGAGTAGGGCACCGGCGAGCCGCCGGAGACGTCCACGACCCAGCCTTCATAAACCCAGTTGGCGCCCAGGTCGGGCAGATACATGAGTCCGGCTTCGGGCCCGGGCATGGTCAGCCACCAGATGCCCTGGTCGTCGTTGCCCGCGTCGGTGTCGTTGTCGCTGGGCGTGGCCAGAATGTAGTCGCCGCTCGTCATGGTCTCGAGCATGTCGAGTCCGGGAACGGCGGTCTTCAATTCGGCCATGGAAGAGAGCACAGCGGCCTCTACTATAATGAGGCCGGAAGGAAGCGCATCCACGTCGCCCACAGGCTCGATGGAAATTTTGATGTCGGTGGCGTACATGATGTTCTGACCAGCGTCGACCTCGTCGATAACCGCGCCGCCGCCCAGTTCTACGGGCAGGCCGCCGGCGTTCACATTGAATTTGC
>JACNKJ010000360.1 GCA_014382085.1 bacterium | reverse complement strand
TAACTATAGAATCATCCAATCCAAGATAGCTTCGAGGCCTCAACAGCTCGGAGAACTCCTGGTGCATTCAGACTCAAAAGTACATTTCATTTTGGAGGAACAATGAAAAAACTGTACGCGATTCTAGCCCTCGCCCTTCTGAGCGTCTCGGCTGCCAGCGCTCTCGAGGTCATCGACTTCGAAGGCATTCCCCAGGACTATTGGTACTTCGGTGGTGCCGTGAACCTGGGTAGCTACTACTCCGGTGTGACCTTCGGCCCCACCACTTACATTCTGGAAACCCAGATCTATGGCTACAACGATGCCAGCTATCCCCCGCACAGCCCGGTATCCGTGGCCGTGTCCATCAGTGATCCCAACATCCGTGCGGACTTCACCACGGGTACCGTGAGTCACGTGGGCGTCTGGTACACCTCCGGAGCAGGCACCGGTCTGTATCTGGAAGGTTACGATGCGGGCAACAACCTGGTCGCTTCGACCTGGGGTGCCGACAACACGGGCACCAACAGTTTCCTGGAAATCAACGGCGCGGGAATCGCCTACGCGATCATTCACGATAGCGGCGACTTCTTCACCATCGATGACTTCGAGTACACTCCCGAGTCCACGGCGACTCAGGTTGGTACCTGGTCCGACGTCAAGGCTCTCTACTAGCAGAAGTTTTTGCAGTAAAAAACCGCGGCCCCTTGGTCGCGGTTTTTTGTTTGTCATTATCGAGATTATCGTAGTAGCACGAGTTTTTCCGAACTCTGATAATCCCCGGCTCTGATACGCAAAACATAGACACCGCTTGCCAGAGGACGACCCGATGAATCCTTGGCCCTCCATGTCCGATCATGATCTCCCGCATCCAAGACCGCGTCGGCAATAAGCGCCAGCTCCCGGCCCCTCACATCGTGAACACTCACCCGACACTTGCCGGCCATCGGCAGAATCCACCGCAGAGTAGTGCTGGGATTGAAGGGATTGGGAAAAGCACCCAGTTCGATTCCAGCATTCGGTGCTTCACCGGCCGCAGTATGCGTGAAGTAATCTTCCACGTTGTAAAGAATGGGTGGAACGCCTCTTCGCAAGGCGATCAACTGCCCGTCGACCATCTCGGTCCAAAGCCCTTGTTCCGCCTCGGGATGCTTCGAAGCCACAGCGGAATAGGGCACAGCCTCCGTGTTGAATTGGTAGTAGAGTTTGATTCCCTCACGATAAGCCCAAAGCGTGCTGCCGTCGGACATGACGAAATTGAGTTGCTCCGCGTCGCCCATGACACGCACTCGTAACCACTCCACCACTTCGCCCATGGCCGGGGCCATCTGCCAATTGTGATCCTCAAGGGTCTGAAGGATGTAGAGAAAATAGAGTTCGCTGTCGATCCACTCCTCGAGGTTCTCACCATTCACCGGAGGATGGGCCGCAAGGAATTCGGGCCTGAGCAGATCCATGAGCACGTGTTTGTAGATGGTCCCGTTGTGAGCCAGGAACCAGTGCTTGCCGTTCATGAAACGGTAGAAGGGATGCGGATTGGGAATATCGCAGAGACCGCTGGTGCAATTGCGCACATGTCCGATGACGATGCGCGCCGAATCTTCACCGGCCTTTGCCACGGCCATGTCGTAGATGGGATCCTCGATAGCCGGGTTGGCACCTCGGCGGATTATGGGATAGATATTCTCACCGGCGAAGTGGACCAGGGCCCAGCCATTGGGATTGCTGGGACTGATGTTCTCGAGAGACTGGGGTTGGACAATGAGCTGGTCATGAAGCTTGACTGAATCCATGACCGAACTGATAGCACCCCAGAAGCGGCAGTTGTGATAGGGCGGCAATTTGGAATTGACGGAGTGAGCTGGGGACTCATCCTGAATGGGTCCTGCCATTACCAGCAAGACTAGCAAGCCGCTCAGGCCGGCGGCCCAGGTCAGGTATTTGAAATGTAATGGACGCATACGGAAATATCCCAATTCGAGGGTGTCCCGGCGTCATCACCCCGGATATCCGAGGCTCCCCATGTGTCCATTATAGCCGAAACAATCCTGTACTAATAGAGTTGTTTCAAGGAGCTCCAAGACGTTGCAGCCGTGGACGTACCCTCACAGTCCACGTCCAAGGCACCGATGAACAAGCCGCAAAGGTTTCCATCAGGTGCACAGGGCGATTCTTCTTCAATCGTGAAAATCCCCGTCCCCAGTTCTCCACAGAACTTCGGATTTTCGTTGAAGTTTCCGTCCACGCCCATTTGACTTGCAATACAGCCCACCCAATCGCCACCCAAATTACCGAAGATGTCGCAGCAGACCAATTCCGGCAAAAGTCCTGTGGGTTGATCGCAGAAGAAACTCTGAGAGTTGCCGTATGCGATGATGCTCATCCAAATATTCGGGCCATCACCAACCATGTAGATGCCGCTACCGTTCATGGCCTGGTTTTCTGAGAAAGTGCAATGCGTGACAGTTAAGGGCGACTGATCAAGAAGCAGTCCGCCACCGCCCGACTTCCCGTCGTTATCGTAGAACACACAATGATCGATGCTCGCCGCCGGGCTTTGGGCCAGGTAGATCGCACCGCCGTACATCCCGGCGTAGTTTCCCTCGAATCGAGAGTAGTTAATGGATGCTGAGCATTTGGTGCCGTAGATCCCACCACCGATCACATCCGCATGCCCGTTTGAGAAAACGCAATCGATGATTTCAGGCGCGCCTTGATCGATAAAGATGCCGCCGCCGCCAAGACATAGGCCGTTCTCGAACACGCAATTTCGGATAGTCGGCGAACTCCCCATGATCTCGATACCCGCACCACTTTCCCAGATGCCATTGATGAAAGTGATGCCCTCAACCACTGCGCCCGGACCTTCTCCCTTGTCGAAGGTGATTCCATTGCCGTAGCCGGAGCCGCGAGGTCCGTCATAGCAATCGATGATACAGGTCTTGGGATTTTCCGAAATGGATCGAAGCGTGAGATCCTTGCCACGAAAGTCCAAGCGATAGTTGCCGGACCCCTCGAAGAGACCATTGGCCAGGCTCACGGTGCCACCCTCGTCTACCGCATCGATGGCCTCCTGGATTGTGCTGAACAGACCGGAACCATCGGGGAAAACCAAGATATTGGACAGGTCGATGAAATCGGCCATCACCTGCAAAACAACCGTGTAGCCTTCGCCTTCGACGCTTGTCCAGGTTTTGCCATCCCAGCGGTAGGTATCGGCGCTCGGAACTTTATAGAGACCCGCGTGGCCCATATCGCAGCCGTAACCGACAGAAAAAAATTCGCCCGGAGGAATGATGATCTCGTAGGCATTGAGTGGAATTACCGTGTAGGTGAAGATATCGGTAGGAGGCGGGAAGAATCCGATAATATCCGCGGAAGCCGGCGGGCCGGACGGCGGGCCACTGACACCCATTTCCGTCCAGATACCCCATCTCCAATCGGGTCCACGCATGATTTGCGAGGCGGGAAAGGACATGTGCCGAAGTCTCAACCATTCGCCCGTGTCGTTTTCGATGCAGGCTGTCACG
>JACNKJ010000358.1 GCA_014382085.1 bacterium | reverse complement strand
GAGGTTCCCAACCTTGGAATTTGGAGCGCTTGGTGATCTTCATCACCATTTCGCGGCTGAGTGTATCCAAGGGTTTCATACGGCCCTGGTAGTCCTGAATGATCAAAGTGCCCAAACGTTCTCGGGCGGTGTCACCCAGACCGTTCAGAACCGCGGGACCGCTCCCGTTCATGTGCACATGTTCCTCGGCGGGCGCTTCCTCCGAAGCCGCCACCTCCTCACTGTCCGGGAAAGCCAAAAGGCTTGAACCCGGAAGCCCGCCGCCGAGAAGCATCGCCAGGATGAAGAGTCTCGTAGCGAATTTAAGCATTTTCAGCCTTTCGTTTCGGACGGCGCCAGATGATTTCCTTGAAGAAAACGAGAATGAAGCCCAGCGAGATCATGGCGTATCCTAGATAGGTCGGCCACTTGCCTGGATCGTGATTTACCGAGAGAACCGTTCCTCCACGATCGGGATCGTAGCTGGACTGGAAGTGCTTGTTCCCGCGATGGGTCAAAGGATGGTTCATGTAAATGCGCACGGGATTACCATCGATGCCACGTTCTTCGTCGAAGAGTTTTACATGGCTCTCATAGCTGGCCGGGTTTTCACTGCCGGGATAGGTGATCAGCAGGAAGTCGTCCAGGTAGAGGCTGTAGTCGAGAGGAATGAGCACGGGACCGAAGCCCAAGCTGAGTTCCCGGCCATCCAATTCCATGGTTCGTGGACGCCTTTCTCCGCGGGTCACGAGCATCTCTTCTGCCGGACCACCGGGGGCGGCCACGCGAAGGCGAGCCGCCGCGGGATTGCTCTGATTCTCGCTGAGTCCAGCCTTCCATGCGGCCGAGGGATAGAAATCAACCGGAACAATTCTGAATTCGCCATCCTGATAGAGGACGCCCGTTTCGAATTCGAAACGCTCTCCGGCGGGGAAGACCTGGTCCACATCCGTCGAGGCCATGTCCATAAGGCTCAGATCGAAGCTGGACCTGGCGAAAAGCGTGCCCTCTTCCACCGCGAAATCGATTCCACGATTGAGGCTGTAGCTCATGTCGAGATCGGTGAAGGGGTCATCGTCGCCGCCGTGTCCCAGGCTGAAATCGGGAAAGAGCGCGAAGAGAATGCGCTCGCCGGTCTCGCCATTGGGGCCCTTGATCTCAACACGAATCATGGGATTGGCCATCTCCGCTTCGCGTGGATTTCCACCGCGCGCCGCGTAGTCGGGAAGGAACTCCGTGATGGTAAACTGATGCCCCGAGGCCTCCACACTGCGCGGAAGTTCGAAGTTCACATCCAGGGTGCTGGTGTGACCCGCGAAGCTCACATTGAGCGCACCGAAAGGACTGATGGGTGTCTCCGCTGGCAGCCCGCCCGCATGGAACCTGAGAGTCACGGCCTCAAGCTGCATATGATGATTCTCGAAAAGGGTCCGCCGCTCCATGCCCCCCGCCCCCACCGTAGCGAAGGTCAGGGCAGGTTGTCCGTCTTCAGCGGGCGCGAGCACTTCCTCGAAGTGAGGCCAGTACTCCGTGATCTCGACCTTGTAGTCCAGGCCGCCCACGCTCAGCTTCTTCTTCAGCTTGTTCTCACCGGGCTTGTATAACCATACTGGCCAGTGGCTTTCATCCTCACCCTGTCCCAGCTGAACATAATCGCGACTGGACAGAATGTAATCGGTGGAAGCACCCTCACGAATAGGCATCATTCCTTCGTAGCCGAAGAAGCGTGTGACACCCGCACTGATCAGTATGATGATCACAGAGAGGTGGATCATGACAAAGCCGGCCTGAGTTCTCCGATAGGGCATGCGAGTGAAAAAACTCGCGATGAGGCTGATCACGAAGAGTGTCAGTACCAGCTCGAACCATCGAGCGCCGTAAACCATCGCGCGCGCGGCCGGAGTGCCGTAGCGGGATTCGATGAAGGTCGCCACAGCAATCGCAAAGGCGAAGATGAGAAAGAGGATGAGGGCCAACTTGACCGAGGCCAGAAATCTCAGTATGGGATTCCTCTTGAACAGATTACTCACGGTTCCCGCTTTCGTTGGAATCTTGTCGCTGAAAGAGCCGACAGCGCATGGTCGAAAAAACCCAGACGCATAAATATACACACCATTCGAACCTTATCAACAATGGAGAATAGACTGTGACATCCCGCAGACAATTCGGATCTGAAAAAAGGCAAGTCCTGCGTTTGCCTGGACGCTTGGGCACCTTGCGTTTGGAACGTCCCGGCAGTGCCGAATCCCTGCTTAATGCCATGGATGATTCACATCCGGAGGCAGAATATCTGATACCCTATTGGGCCGATTGTTGGCCCAGCGCTGAGGGTCTGTTGCGATACTTGCTGCGAATCCCTTGCCCGCGCGGTTCATCTTTAGAGATAGGTGCAGGACTTGGAATCTCGGGCATGGGCGCGCTACGTCGCGGTTGGAATCTGCAGATCAGCGACTTTCATCCCGAGTCATTGCCCTGGCTGAAACACAATCTGACGAGCAACGGGCATGCTGCACAGAGGGTCCTACGATTAGATTGGCGGGAAACTCCACCGCGGCGGTGGAAGAACATCCTGGCCAGCGACGTACTTTATGAGCGAGTTTTCGCTCCGCAAATCGCGGACTTTCTGGATGCGGCATTGGAAGAGGATGGTCGCGCCCTCATCGCCGAGCCGGGACGCCCCATCGCCGAGGAGGGCATCGCCCTATTCGCCACACGCTTCAAGCTGCGTCTGCGCCCCTCGCGCTCGCGAGTGGAGGGCCGTTGGTGGCCGATTCGGGTGTTGGAGATCAGGAAAAGTTAGGGGGCGCTACAGGGTTTCGTGTGGGCAAGCCCGGCCTTAACAGCCAGCGAGCCACCTCGCTCATGCAGATGTCGATGGCAGCTTGCACAAAGCGTGATCAGGTTATCCTCGCGGTTGTCGCCTCCGAGGCTGCGCGGTTTGAGGTGATGCACTTCCAGGAAGCTCGTGGATCGGCAACCTTGGGTCTGGCAGCGGTGCCCGTCCCTCTGCAGCACCGCACGTCTTCGGGCAGGGAGGATGCTGGCCCTGTTGCGTTCGCCGGGCGCGAGTAGGCTTGAGTCGCAATCGATCTGCGCGCTTTCCGCCTCGCTTAACAGGCGGCACTCAGATCCCACCGTTTTCGATTTGCAGGCCGGGCACTTCTGCACGATCACCTGATAGGGCGATCGGCCGCTGTCCACCCGGGTGGACTCGCTGCACATCGATTCCAGCGCCATGAGCAGCACTTGCTCACGATCGCAGAGGTGCTTCTTCATCAGCTTCTCGAGCATGGCTTCAAGACGAGCTTTGGCCAGGGGCGAAAGACGAAGGGTCAAAGACTGCGCTGGTGCGGCAACAGGTGTTGGCTGCTCCGTTTCCAGCAGCTCGGCCTGCCCTTCACCCTTGGCGTGATCTCGCCGCGCCCGACTCTGCACAACTTCCTGTTCCAACTCTCGGCGGCTCTTGCTCTCGGCAAGCACGAGCCACTCCTGTTCTGTCTCGGGCGTGGCCACCTTCACCACCTCCCGCGCCTTGG
>JACNKJ010000356.1 GCA_014382085.1 bacterium | reverse complement strand
GCCAGCCAGCAATAGAATGCGTGAGCGTCGCGCGATAAATCGTCCGCGAACTTCGGTCGGCACCATTTCGCCGATCCAGGCCATCCAGGCGTTGGCGCTCATGGACTGTGCCGCGGCGCTGAGGAGAAAGAGGATCAGGAATACCTGGAGCGCGCGTTCAGACGGAAGTAGAAAGGGTAGGATGCCGTAGATCAGCACGAGCAGGCGTCCGGCCATGGCCCAATTGACCACGAAAGCTTTTCGAGAAGTCGCGCGACGTGTAAGCAAGGAGCCCAGGGGCTGAAAGAGCAGGGAGAGTTGGCCAAATGCTGCCAGCAGACCGAAGGCCATGGGCCCGGCTCCGAGCATCAGCGCGAACTTGGTGATGAAAACGCTGCCCACGCCGGCCAGGGTCATGTGCGCCTGGGCGAAGGATCCTTCAACGATGGAAATCCGCGTGAGACGTTCCAGTTTGTCGACGTCCGCTTTGTCGTGGATTTCCAAGGGGCTCATGTCCTCCCGCTCATGATCACCCTCGAGGAGCGGCCGAGTCCGCCTCTTCCATCAGCTCGAAATGAACGCGCCTCGCGCTCATGGCTACGATAGCCGTCTCCAGGGTGCCGCCGAGCATCATGAGGAGCGTGCCCAGCAGCGCGCCGTTCAAACTCGGATCCCGCCATACGGCAAAGAAACCCAGTAGCATGATCACCGCCGTTTTCACCAGACTGCTGCTGCCGATCACTCCCGTGCGCCGACGATTCATGAGAAATCCCTGTGCCACCGACCGCATTCCCAGGGGAATGGGCTGGTAGGGAATGAGCATAATGGCCGTGCCCACGTAAAAAGCCTTGTCCATCTCCAATGAAAAGACACGCAGCAATAGAATGTCTCGCAGGGGTGTCCAAACCCAAACGGCGATGAGGCTCACGAAGGTGAGAATGGTCACGCCGGCGAAGCGGACGATTTTGCGCAGATCACGCCGGTCGCGCACCAGTACCAGGGTGGTGCTCTGAAGCGCCCAAAGTGGTGAGGCCATGAGGATGAGCAAGGGGAAGACGAATCCAAATCCGCCCTGGGCCAGGTCGGGATCGGCCGTCCGCCCCACGATGGCGTTAATGATGGGTCTCATGGCCGACCAAGTGATGGTGCTGATCATGAGTGGGCCAATGAATCCGAAGAACTTGCTCCAGGGGATTTCCTCGTCTTCATCCGCATTGATGCCGCTGGCGTTGCGGCCCATGAGTCTGCGTGCGCGCCATGCGGAATAGAGTGCTTCCATGAAAATGGCCACAGTCAAGCTGGCGCCACCGAGTACAGCCGGTTCCAGCCACCCGCGCCCGATAAAAAGGAACATGATGGCCGAGAGTGTGGCCAGGCGCAGGCCCGTAGCCTGGCTGATGATGCGTGTATTTCGATGGCGCATGACGATGCCCCAATAGTAGGAACGCAGGGGCAAGAGAAGCGGAATGGGCGATTGCACCAGAATGAGTTTCTGCGCCATGGCCGCCACCGGTTCTGTGGATCCCATGAGCTTCATAATGAGCGTGTCGCCCCAGGGGCTCAGGGCGATGATCAGATCGAAGCTGCAAATGATCGCGCCGATGCCCAGGCCTTTGCGAATGAGATTGCGCCGGGCATTGGGGCCCGTGCCCATGGTGGCCACGATTTGCTGGAAGGGGAAGAGGGGCGAGTTGAGGAACACCGCTAGGCCGAATCCAACACCGTAGGCGGCAAGCTGCACGATGGCGTCATCGCTGCGACCCAGCGCCGCGTTGATGATGGGGTGTGCGAGGGTCATCATCTGGCTGGTCAGAACGAGAGGCCAGTAGAAGTCGAAGATTTGCCGGTGGCGAAGGGGGGGCAAGGCGTGCCTTTCGAGGGTGAACACCTCACCCTAACAAAGGAAAAGGCTCGCCGCAAGGAACCTTACTCGTAGCTCAACGCATCCACCGGGTTCAGCTTGGCCGCCTGCACGGCCGGGTAGAGGCCGAAGAAAATGCCCGTGACGCTCGAAACGGTGAGCGCCCCGATCACATAGGCCAGCGGCACCGTTGCCGGCACGTGGAAGATCAATCGCAATAGCTGGCCTACCAAAAGGCCCACGATAACCCCGGCAGCGCCGCCCAAACCGGTCAGCGTGGCAGCTTCAATGAGAAATTGCAGCAGGATGTCCTGTTGCCTGCCGCCCACGGCCTTGCGAATGCCGATCTCCCGCGTTCGCTCCTTCACGCTGACCAGCATGATGGTCACCACACCGATGCCGCCGACCATCAAACCAATGGAAGCCAGCACCACTCCCACCAGGGTAAGGGGATCGGTGATCTGCTTGGTGAAGTCGAGCATCATGTCCTGGGTGGCGATGTGGAAATTGTTCTCCTCGCCGGGTCCCAGTTTGCGTCCGATGCGAAGGGCCAGCTCGACTTCCTCGCGGGCCTGATCCAGCAGATCGTTGCCGTCGGGCATGGCCATGAGGGCCATGGTTTCCCGGTTCCAGGGAAAATCCTTAATAAAAGTCGTGTAGGGAACCAGCACGTAGTTGTTGGCCATGGAGCCGAAGATGCTCTCCCTATTTTCCAGGATGCCCACAATGGTGTATTCGGTGTTCAGGTTCACCCTGATCTTCTTGCCGATGGGGTCGGCCACGCCGAAAAGCTGCTCGGCCGGTTCTCGGGGAATCACGCAATTGTGGCGCGAGCCCGACCAATCCACCTCGTTGAACCAGCGACCCTCTTCCAGAGTGAAGCCCATGATCTCCAGTGCGCGCAAACCCACGCCGTCGATTTCCATGAGATTGGCGCGTTCCGATCCATGGCGAACCAATGTGCCGAAGCTGCCTACCGGTGAACTCGTTCTCACAGAGGGGCAAAGGGTCTCGATGGAGTACCAGTCGTCGAGAGTCAGGTCGGGGTTGCTGCCCTTGGTGGGATCGTCGAAGGCGTCAGAGCGAGTTACATAGATGTAGGTGGTTTCGGTCTCCATGATCTCGCTCTCGAGGCGTCCCTTGAATCCCTCGATAATGGAAACCATGGCCATGAGAGTGGTCACGCCGATGCCCACGCCCAGAATGACCAGTCCGCTGCGACCCTTGTTGTTGCGCAGGGTGTCCAGGGCCATGCGAACGTTCTCGCGCAGGCCGGCGCCGAAAACGCGCATGGCGTGGAAGCGTTCGTGATCATTCATATCGCAGCGCCTCCACGGGATCGAGTACGGCCGCCTTACGGGCGGGGAAGATGCCGAAGAACACTCCGACTACCACGGTGAGTAGCAGGCCGAGTAGCACGGACCAAATTTTCGCTGCGTAGGGCAGGGGACTGGCTGACGCGATGAGAGCCGCCATACCATACCCCGCCAGAATGCCTATGATGCCGCCGAGCATGGAAAGCGTCAGAGCTTCCACCAGGAACTGCCAGAGTATATCCGCTCGTTTGGCCCCGATGGCTTTGCAAATACCGATCTCGCGCGTCCGCTCCTGCTCGCTCACCAGCATGATGTTGATAATCACGATGCCGGCCTCCTCGGCGCTGATTCCCCCGATCATCATGAG
>JACNKJ010000355.1 GCA_014382085.1 bacterium | reverse complement strand
CCATGACGAAGACCACCGGCCTCGACGACGATTGGATCCATCCAGAATGTGGCGAGAGTGTCCGGCGTTTCTTCCGCGGCGAATGCGGGGATGTTTGCCAAAAGAAACAGTCCGAGTAATAGCCTGTGCATGGAATCCCCCAGGAAGATTCCATTAGTTGCACATTCACAAATGTCTGTCAATAAAAAGGTTAACCTAAAGGTGGGCCTTTAGAAAGCTACCCGTAAACCCGCGTTTGCAGCTGGCTACCTTCTCGGGCGTACCGGCCACAACCAACTTTCCTCCCTGATCTCCGCCACCGGGACCAAGGTCGATAACCCAATCGGCTGCGGCGACCACATCCAGATGATGCTCCACCACCAACACGCTGTTGCCCGCGTTCACCAAGCGCTGAAGCACGGCAAGGAGCTGGGCAACGTCATGAAAGTGAAGACCCGTGGTGGGTTCATCGAGGATGTAGAGCGTGCGACCTGTAGCTGGCCGGGCAAGCTCCTTCGCCAACTTGATTCGCTGAGCTTCGCCACCCGACAAGGTCGTGGCACTTTGTCCCAATTTGATGTAGCCGAGACCCACGTCGCTCAGTGTCTGCAGCAGGTGTCGAATTTTGGGTACGGCATGAAAATGCGCGAGAGCGGTTTCCACATCCATGTCGAGGACATCGCTGATGTTTCGTCCCCGGTAAGTGACTTCGCGCGTTTCGCGATCGAAACGCAGGCCGCGACATACAGGACATGTCACCCATACGTCGGGAAGAAAGTGCATCTCGATGCGGCGCTGCCCGTGCCCCTCACAGGCCTCGCAGCGCCCACCCTTTACATTGAAGCTGAAACGTCCCGGCTTGTAACCACGTGCCTTTGCCTCGGGAAGCTGGGAGAAGAGCGTGCGAATTTCATCGAAAACACTCGTGTAGGTGGCTGGGTTGCTGCGAGGAGTACGGCCGATGGGTTTCTGATTGATCTCGATGACCTTGTCCAAATGCTGCAGCCCGCCGAGTCGTTTCAATTTCCCACCCACCGTTTTCGCACCGTGGAAATGCGTGGACAGGTGCGGGTAGAGAGTCTCGGCGACCAGACTACTCTTGCCCGAACCCGAAACGCCCGTCACCGCAACAAACAGGCCCAAAGGAATGTCCAAATCGAGACCCACAAGGTTGTTGTGAGTCACCCCCCTCATGAGCAGATTCGTCTCGCCAGGTTTTCGACGCTTATCTGACCGGGGAATTTTGATGCGACCGGAAAGATATCCACCCGTGAGCGATTTGCGACTGGCGATGACCTTTGAAGGCGTACCGCTGGCTACGACTTCTCCCCCCAGGGATCCGGCACCGGGCCCGAAGTCGGCAACCCAGTCGGCGCTGCGAAGCGTTTCTTCGTCGTGCTCAACGACAACGACTGTGTTGCCGAGATCGCGCAAACGTATGAGTGTATCCAAAAGACTGCGATTGTCGCGGGAATGCAATCCGATGGAGGGTTCGTCGAGAATGTAGAGCACCCCGGTCAGACCGCGACCAATTTGGCTGGCCAGGCGTATGCGCTGGCTCTCGCCGCCGCTTAGCGTCGGAGCGGGTCGCGAGAGGGAAAGATAGTCCAGCCCGACGCGTAGGAGGAACATCAGCCGCTCACGGATCTCAATGATGAGCTCTTCGCCCACGTCGGCCTCGTCGCCCTTTAGCTTCACCCTGTCGAAGAAGGGGCCGAGTTCGCGCAGTGGCATTTCTCCGAGGGCGTGGATGTTCATATCCCGAAAGGTCACGGCCAAACTCTCTGGGCGAAGACGCTTGGCTTCACAATCGGGGCACGGGCGTTCGGCCATCATCGACTCGTACCAGCGTCGCATACCATCGGATTTAGTAGCGCGATAGCGACGCATAATCGTTGGCACCAGTCCGCCGATGCGCCATTCCTTGGCTTCCCAAATTCCATCGTCACCCAGGGGAACAAGGAAATGGTCCAGTCGCCGACTTGCCTTTCTCGTTTCAGGGTCGCCATGGAAGATGATCTGTTTTTGTTTGGCCCCGAGCTTTTTGAAAGGTAGGTCCAGGTCGATGTCGTAGTGAGCCAGAGCTTGATTGAGCCCGAGACTGTAGTGCCCTTTCCCCTCGATCCAATTGCGTATCTCCTTGATAGCGCCTTCGCGAATGCTCAGGTCGGGATCGGCGATGAGTGCATCAGGTACAGGCTCGCGAACGACCCCCAAGCCCTGGCAGCTTTCACATGCGCCGAAAGGACTGTTGAAGGAAAAACTTCGCGGCTCCACCGGGTCGAAACTTAATTCGCAATCGGGACAGGCATGCTGCGCACCCAGACGAATTTCCTCACCGCCGGTTGTGAGCACTCGCACCACGTCGTCGGTGAGACCCAGGGCCGTCTCCAAGGCGTCCACCAGGCGGGTTCCCAACTGATCGGTGAGCGCCAATCGATCTACCACGACTTCGATTTCGTGGCGGCGAGTTTTTGCGAGAGTGGGTGGTTCTTCTAGGCGATAGTTTTCACCGTTCACACGCACTCTGGAATAGCCGTCTTTCAGTAGCCGCGCGAAGAGATCCTTGTGAGTTCCCTTCTTCCCGCGCACCAGAGGTGCCAGAACGCTAAAACGCGTTCCAGGCGGAAGGTCGTGGATGCGGTCGGCCATTTGATCCACAGTCTGGGATCCAATTTTACGCCCGCACTTCGGGCAATGAGGTGTTCCCAGGCGTGCGAAAAGCACGCGCATGTAGTCGTAGATTTCGGTGATGGTGCCCACGGTGGAACGTGGATTCACACTGGCCGTCTTTTGATCGATGGAAATGGCGGGTGAAAGCCCCGTGATGGAATCCACCTCAGGCTTGCCCATCTGTCCTAGAAACTGACGAGCATAACTGGACAAAGATTCGATGTAGCGACGCTGACCTTCGGCGTAAAGCGTGTCGAAGGCCAAGCTGCTCTTGCCCGAACCACTGACACCACTGAACACCGAAAGAGTGTTGCGGGGAATTTTCAGATCCACGCTCTTAAGATTGTGAATGCGCGCGCCGCGGATGACGATGTGCTTGGGGGATTGGGCAGACCGGCTGATTTTGCGTGAAGGAGACAAAGATCCTCCCGGATAGGGTCTGAAGGGTCGCAAGGCTTTGGCGGGAGGAGCCGAAACATTGAGAGAACGATTTGTAACTTGATTTGTAGAAAAAAGCAAGCACCCCCGACCCAAGGGCCGAGGGTGCTTAAATCACATACTGAGGAAAAGAAAAACTAGTACAGAGCTTTCACGGTTCCGAAATCTGTGTTGAAGGTGCCGGTTCCGCAGTCGCCATCGAGGGTGACATAGTCGATCAGCATATTGCCGCCGCCGTCGAGAACGGTGAAGTCGAAGCAGACTTCAACGGTCTGGCCGCAGTAAGCGCTAACATCGATGTCGCCCCAGAAGCTGCTGGCAGTGTTCCAGCTTCCGTAGGTGTGATCGGCAATCATCATGTTGTGAGTGAAAACGGGAACGCCATCGAAAGTACAGGTCACAACGCCGCCGTTGTCATACTCCATGTAGCCCATCCAGTA
>JACNKJ010000210.1 GCA_014382085.1 bacterium | reverse complement strand
GACTGGATTCACGTGGACGAGGGGCAAACTCGCCTCAGTTTCACCTGGCCTGTGCCCGGCATCGAGTCCGGCGACTACCCCGCGCAGCTCGTACTGGCGAACCTGCTTTCGGATCCTCATCGTTCACCTCTGGCCGGCCTGGACGCCGGTTTTAGCGTGGAGCTTTTCGAGGGTTTCTCGCTCATGAGCATGGATATCGAAATCAATGAGGGGTCCGTGACCGAAGTTCTAGGCGAACTGGCCGCGCGCATGCCCGCACTTGCCCAGTGGGCGCCCGAAGGCGAGCTTGTGAATGAAGCGGCCCACGGCCTTCGCGTGGAGGACAGTTTCCTGGCCGATACCTACCATTACTTCGCAATGATGAAATCCGCCGAACTGCATCTGGGCGGCTTTCCCTTTCTCTCGGGCTACCTGAGCGAACTGCAGAGCCTGGATCCCGCTCAGGTGCGAGCTGCTCTGGAAGCGGGTATCCTCGCCGGCCCGCCCAAGATCATCGTCATGAGCCAGGAAGACGAGCCTGCGCCGCCCACGCGGAAGCAACTAGCGGCCTTCCAGGGCAGCGATGTTGAACTGAGTCTGGCCGGGGGCATGCCCCAGAGCAAATGGCAGCGCGCCATGGCCATGATTAAGGGTGACGGCAGTCCTGCACGCAGCAAGATCCTGGAAACGCGCAGGGAAGTTCTACCCAACGGTATGACCCTATTGGTGAAGAGCGATCCGGGCAGCGAAGTGTTCGCTTCGCATCTACTCGTGCGCGGCCGTTCCCTTATGGAGCCTCAGGGCAAGGCGGGCATGGTGGACCTCATGCAGCGGCTACTCACGGCGGGAACCGCGCATCACAGTGAAGAAGAGATCGACGCGCTTCTGGGGTCCATGGGCGCTCAGCTCAAGGTGAGCGACAATCCTTGGATTCCCTTCGACAACTACTACAGCCGCGAAGATTTCTCCTTCATTCGCCTGGAGACCTTAGATGAGTCGGCCGATGAAGCCCTGAACCTTTTGGCGGAGTTAATCGGTGAGGCGAGCTTCCCCGAGGCCGCCTTCGAACGCGAGCGGGGCAAGATGATCGGCGCCTTGTCCATGGGGGGAAGCAAACCTTCGGATGTGGCGCGCGAAGCGAGCTATGAGGCAATCTTTCAGGGGGGTCCACGGGGCAACGCTCTAACGGGCAGTCCGCGCAGTCTGGGAATGATCAGCCCCGGTGATCTGCGAGCCTTCCGTGCTCTCTATTATAATCCTGCGAGAATGGTTCTCTCGGTGGCGACGGGCCTTCCCATGGAAGATGCCCTGGCCATTCTGCGCCGGGAGTTCAGAGGCTTCGAGGCAAGTGATGAGGCTTTGCCGGCCACGGAGCTGAGTGCCGGTCCCAAGGAAATAGCCCTGCCCATGGACAAGCAGCAGGTGGCGTTGCGTGCCACGCGACTACTGCCCGAAAGCGCGGCGCTGGATCCTTCCCTGCCGGCCCTGGTCAGCATCCTGTCGGCGCGCATGGCTCTGGAGCTTCGCGAGAAGCAGGGTCTGGCCTATTCGGTAGGAGCCTCACTGGGATCGCGACCCGGTTTGGCGGAGGGTGAAGATGGATTCAGTCTCTTGGTTCTGTCCATTTCCACGGCGGCGGACAACCGTGAGGTCGCAATAAGGGGCATGAAGGCCGAGCTGCAGCGTATGGTGGATGATCCGCCGAGCTCCCGTGAGATATATCGCGCAGTTAACGGTACATGGGGGCGTCTGCTCATGCGCAACCTGTCGCGCATCTATCAGGCCTACAGCATGGGACTGTCCGCTCACCTCGGAGAGGACCCTTTTGCAGCACCGGGAGGCAATATTGACCGCCAAAGGGAAGCCTCGCCTCAGGAATTGGCGGCTTTGGCGGAAAAGATTCTACTCGCCGACGATTGGATCTGGGTCATGGCTGGAGGCGGCCTGGAGTAGGAATCCCTTATATCGCACGGTAAGTGTTTGGAAATAAACAGGAATTAAAGCCCCTATTCCGGCAAGGATTTAAAGAAATATGTAGCTAAGGCGGATAGATTTTGGGAAATCTTACAACATCCCGGCCCTGCAAGTCCTGTATATTATGGGGGTTGTGGGATCGCGCAGTCCTGTTAGTTAGGCTAGCCTTTTTCCGTTTCGGCTTGACTTGGCCTTACCCTTGCGTCATACTTCGCACGTTCAGTTGTGAAGACCCGAACAGACACCATCACTAAACCGAAATTCCACCCCGCACTGCCGGGATATCTAAAAAGGGGATTGCCATGGCCGGTGCAATCTTCAACCAGTCCGAAAGCGAAACTCTCAACGCCTACCTGCAGAGCATCGGCGGCTTCAATAGCCTGACCCGTGAGCAGGAAGCGACAACGACGGTAAAAATCCGTGAGGGTGACGATAAGGCACTGGAACTACTCATCTCGTCGAACCTCAAGTTCGTCGTCTCCATTGCTAAGCAGTACGTGGGACAGGGTCTCGGTCTGCTCGATCTGATCAACGAGGGAAACCTCGGACTGATCAAAGCCGCCTACCGCTTCAATGAGAAGAAGGGCTTCAAGTTCATCTCTTATGCGGTTTGGTGGATTCGTCAGTCCATCATGCAGGCTATCGTGGAGCAGGGGAACATTGTTCGCCTGCCCATGAACAAAGCCAACATCCTCTATCAGCTACGCAAAGCCAATCGTCGTCTTTGGGACGAGATGGGACGCGCTCCCTCCACGGGAGAACTCGGCAAAGCCCTGGGCATCACCGAAGAGGTGATCAACGAGATCCAGTTCGCTACGAACACCTATCGTAGCCTGGATGAACCCATCGGCACCGAGGAAGATCACATCCTCATGAATACGCTCGAGGATGAGAATGAGCCGAGTCCCTCGGACAATCTCAACAAGAGCGAATTCCACATGCTGCTTTCCGAGGCTCTCGATTCACTGAATCCTCGCGAAGCCATGATCCTGCGCAACTACTACGGTCTTGGCGACCGTGAGCCGCAGACTCTTGAGGAGATCGGCAAAGAGCTGGGGATCAGCCGTGAGCGCGTTCGCCAGGTGAAGGTGAAGGCTCTGAACAAGATCCGCAACAGCCAGGTGGGGCGTCGCCTCAGCGAGCACGCGGACTGATCCTACCTTCGCCCAAGCATTCGACCCCGCTTCTTCGGAAGCGGGGTTTTTTAAATGCTTGCGGCTTTTCCCCGAACTTCGCTTCGCAGACTCAGAAGCGCTCGGTGAAAAGACGCTTCGCTTGAGGGGGCGGCGATACCCTGGAAGAATCGCTAGCGTCCGCAGAAAACATCCTCAATCTGCAGAAAAATCGGGATTTGCACAATCCAGACCGGATCGTCTATAATTGAATAGTACACCCGTCTAAACCCCTGACCGGAAGCCCCACCGACCCCTGCCGGTCTACCTTGCCTGGGGAGGCGTCGGATGGCTCATCGTATAGTGTTGTCAATAATTGCGTTATTTATGGCAGGTACAGTTGAATACGCGAATTCGAAGCCGCTCCCCGAGCGGTCTTTTTCGTCTGAGGGGCTTCGTGAGCAAATCACGCCCGCTGATGCCTCGGCTCGCGCGGATACCTTCTTCCTCTTTGCCGCAGAAGGCGCGGGAAGCATGGGCAGCCCCGGCACCACCAGCCGCGGTTGGTCCTTCGATTGGCTCAATCCGGCGACCCATGAGGTGGAAGCTGCGCCCGGGGGCTGGTACAGCCAGGACGCCACCGCCCAAGAGGGATACTGGTGGCACCTGGCCGATGTGGATATCTGCGCCGGCAGCGACACCGACATGAGCGCGGCTTTGCCGCTGGATTATCCCACAGATCCCGAAAACAACCTGGCCCTTTGGTGCGGCCGAGATGATCCCTGCGGATGGACCCATGCTCGCGGCTACGGTAACAACTGGGAACAGTGGTTGCGCCTTCACCTAGCTCCGAGCTCCGAGCTAGTGGTCAACTTCGACTACTCAGCCGATTTCGAGGGGAGCACTTTTGACTATTTCCAGGTCTTCGTGGAGGTGGACGGCGAGCTCGAGGAGTTCCTGCTCGATAACACGGAAGGTCCCAGTGACTTTCTGTCCCGCGAGGTTCTGGCCGAAGGAAACTTGGGTGATGTGGTCTTTTCATTTAAGTCGGATGGAGCCTATTCCGACCAGGACGGACTCTTCGACACGAATGTGGGCGCGGTGTGGATCGACAACCTTGTCATTGAGGCCGACGGTCTTCCGGTACTCGCCACGGACTTCGAAGATGGTCTTTTGCCTGCGGAGTTCGAATTCACGGGTCCGCCCACGGCGGGAGATTTTGCGGCCCTCTACAATCACCTGCCCGACGATGGCCCTTGCATTGTCAATCCCACCTTTGCATGGGCCTTTTTCGATTCCCTGACCCTCAATCCCGAGTACGGCAATCATCCGGTGATCGCATACGGGCCGCCCTATGTGGAGAACTACGTGGTGAGCCCGGTGCTAAGTGTGGATCACCTGGGGCGCGAACTTGGCAGCGATGTGATCATCGACGAGGGCATTTCCACCTTCATCGACTTTTGGGTGAAGCGGAACACCGACCTTGATCCGCTGATAGTTTGGAATCTGGAAGTGGCGGTTCAATTGGAGGGTCAGGAATGCCTGAGCCATTGGGAAGGTGAATACGTTGATTGGTACCCAACTACTCAAGGTTGGGACATTTGGCGCTTACACATCGGAGAATGGGTGCTTGAGGCCGCCGAAGGTGGAAACATCACCGGCATCGTCGTGCGTCTCGGCGTGATCGATATGTGTCCATTCTGGTGCGACGAGAACGGCAGCGGCGATAGTCATGGGCCGGAACCGTTCTTCGACAACATGTACGTTTACCTGGTGGACGCCTCGCCCATTACTTGGCGCTTCAACGGTACGGATCGCTTTCAGGACAATTTCCCGGAGCACTCTGGCCCAGGCGAGGGTTACGTGCGCATGGATCACGCTGGCGACCTAAACTGGACGGACGATGATCTGCCCCTGGCTATCGGCGACTCCTTGTCGATCTACTGCAACATGAATCCTGCGGGCGGCCCGGCCATGGAGTTCTGCGAGCAGGCTGGGGAAGAGCGCCCGCGCATATATATGTGGTATCGAGTGATCGATGGACCCAACGCTGGAGAAATCTCCTCGACCACCGGTGACCCGGCACTCGATTTGGAGGCCGATGGTTCATTCACCGATGGACTCTGCTACTCACCTTGGATCGGCTCGCTGGAAATTGTGCCGGGCGATGGTAAGTACTGGAATGTGGCTCAAGCTGACTGGGCGCATGTGGCCGGAAACACCACGCCTGCGGCGCACAAGTGGGCCTTCGATCTGAACGACGCCTACTTTTTGCCTGGCGACATCATCGAGTACTTCTTCGAAGGCCATGCATTTGACGGTAACTATTCGACAGCACCCTACAACGCGAAGTACTCCAATCCCGAAGATCGTGACAGCTACTTTGCTCGCTGCCTGCCTTCGGGCCAGAGTACGAATCTGTTTGTTTCAGCAGGACGCGATGTCGAGCCTGCGTGGTTGGAAGGGTTACGCTACAACGGGTTTGAAAGCTTCGATATTTTCACAGAGCAAGCACCGAGTTCTGGTCAGAATAATGGGCTTGCAAGTCGTGCCACGCTCGAAGATCTCTATTACTACCACTACATCATCTGGGATTCAGGTATGAACGGCCATAAAAGTATTTGTGACGCAGATGACAAAACCCGCGACGACTTGCTTCTGCAAGCTTGGTTCAATGAGGCCGATTGGAACTCCTACCTTTGGGTCCTGGGCGACAATGTTGCCAACGATCTTGGACTGGGGAATCCCTTCCTAACGGAAGTGCTGGGTGCAAATCTTATAGAGTCGAGCATCTACTATGATGACCGAACGGGCATTATCGTGCCGACGGTAGTGGGAACACACAATCTGTTGCAGTACCTGGGCGGTGATCCCGAGTTTTGGATCTACGGTGGTTGTCCCGTTGTCGCCGATTTCTCCCTCGTCTCACCCATTGGAACATTGTCGGAGACTTTGCTGGAGTGGGAGGTGGATCCAGGAGACGGTGCCGTGGCGGGTATCTTGAACAACGATCCCGATGGAAATGGTACGACAGTCAATGACCAGGGCTGGACGACACGAGCTGTTTTTACTCCCTGGAGTTATTTCCATGCCAGGGATAAGGGTTACGCCACAGCTGCGGGAATTGACTACCGGCGATACTTTGTGGGCGAGGTGTTGAGGAATATCTTTGATGCCGGCGGTCACCCCGGGCTTGGAACACCAGATGTTCCGGTGGCCACCGAATTGGTTGGGAGCCATCCCAATCCCTTCAACCCAAGCACAACGATCACCTATGCGCTTGCCCAGGGTGGTGAGCTTCAAATACGCATCTTCGATCTTACGGGTCGAAGAGTCGCGACATTGTGGGATGGGCAGCAGGCAGCGGGAAACCATGAACTGATCTGGAACGGACGCGATCAAAACGGTCACGAGCTTTCCAGCGGCGTTTATTTCCTGAAATTCACGGCGGAGAGTTATACGCAGAGTCAGAAACTCATACTGCTGAAGTAAGTGGGAGGAATCGTGAACAGGAACGGACTAGCCTTACTGTTAGTGATAGCTCTTTGCGCATCCGCCATGGCTCGGGACGAGCAGGAAGCTCCACGACTCGCGAGTTCACCACCGGCCTTGCCTACATCACAGTTTGGTGAGCGATCCGACACACTCTTCCTCTACGCCGCCGATGGTCCCGGCGCCTACGGAATGCCGGGTACCACCGAGCGCGGTTACAGTTTTGATGGGCCTAACGGCGAAGCCCAGGAGGCCGGCTGGTTCGGCGTGGATCGTTTAGAGCAAGATGGTCCTTGGTGGCATTTGGCCTCTACCGGGATCTCCTCGGGCCATGCGACGGATATGAGTGCCGCACTTCCCTTTGATTTTCCATCCGATCCCCACAATGACTTTGCTCTTTGGTGTGGCCGGGAGTTTGTGGATTGTGGCTGGGAAAATACTCCGGGCTATGGGAATGGTTGGGATCAATTTGTTCGGATTTCGATGCCGACCAGTAGTAGAATCGATTTATACTTGTCTTACAGTTCGGACTATGAAGGAACCGACTGGGATTACATGCAAGTATTTGTGGAAATTGATGGTTCCCTCCACCGAGTCTGGCGAGAAGATACGGAAGGCCCCTCAGGGTTCATAGAACGTCACTTGGTCCACGAAATTGGTTCCAGTACACAGGAAGATATTCTGATTCAATTCTGTTCCGATTCAGCCTGGTCGGATGAAGACGGATTCTATGAATCAGATGTTGGTGCAGTTTGGATCGACAATATCATCGCAATAGCAGATGGCCAGGAAGTATTCAGAGATGATTTTGAATCAGGTGTTCTGCCTCAGGAGATCAGCTTTGAAGTGGGTGAGTCTGCTGGCGATTTTGCTGCATTGCATCCCGGGGCGGAAATCCTACAAGAGGATTCAAACTACTACAACGAAAGTCACTCCTGGGCATTTTTCGATTCACTGTACATATCGCAGTGGGGACCTTTCGCAGGTTGGCCTGTCATTCCCACTGGCCCTCCTTATGTCTACAACGCCGTGGAAAGCCCACTTCTTGAGATGGATCAATACGGCAACACGCTCAGTTTGCACGCGGGCTCCAGAGTTACTCTCGATTTTCTGGTCTATCGCGACTTGGAACTCGAACTCTTTGTTTTCTTCTTTTGGGAAGTCGCTGTCTGGCTCGAGGGTGAAGATTGTGCGAGGCCCTTTGAAAACGACAATCATGTTTGGTACGGAGATTTCAAGACTTGGGATCGTTGGCCGTTAGACATAACGGAATACGTGGAGGAGAGCGCCGGAGGCAATCTAGAAAATGTAAGAGCCATAGTCGCTCAACTCGGGGCTGTGGATGGCTCATATTGGTGGGGAGAGCCTATGGAATACTATCATCCTCCCAATCCATATTTTGATGATGTCAGTGTTTCTGTAGTCAACTATCCAACAGATGCGGTGGGTCCTCATTCTCGATCGCTATTGAAAGCTGCCTATCCAAATCCTTTTAATCCATCGACAAAGATCAGCTATTCCCTTGAATATGAAGGGCCGGCTGTTCTCGCAGCTTTCGATATCAGGGGCCGACGAGTGCGTGACTTCGTGAGTGGAGTTCAAGCTGCAGGCCCTCACGAAATCGAATGGGATGGCTGCGATGACCGTGGTAATCGCCTTGCCAGCGGTGTCTACTTCCTGCGCTTCAAGGCAGGGAACGTAATCGAGGAAGAAAAACTGGTGCTATTGAAATAGGAGGGACGATCAATGGGCAAGTCATTCACCGTAATGTTGCTTCTGCTTGTTTGCTTCTCATCGGCGTTGGGCGTATCCCTTGAGCGTCCGCAAATCGGCGAGCCAGCCAATCTCATACTTGAAACTTCCTCGGCTAGAACCGATACGCTCTGGCTCTTCGCCTCCGACGGGCCGGGTAGCTATGGAAGTCCCGGTACCGACGAACGCGGCTTCACCTTCGATGGTCCCGCAGGAGAAGCGCAGCCCGCAGGATGGACCAGCTTCGACCATCGAGCTGCGGAAGGAGCTTGGTGGCACTTGGCCTCAACTTCGATCTGTTCCGGGCACGGCACGGATTTCAGCCAAGCCCTGCCCTTCGACTATCCCAATGATCCGAGCAATGATTTTGCGCTCTGGTGCGGGCGCGAAGATGTGGCTTGCTGGGATAGCTCAAAAGGCTACGGGAACAAATGGGATCAATGGATCGATCTAGAGTTTGCGAACGCCGACACGCTGCAAATCGCCTTCGCATTCATTTCGGACTTCGAAGGAGATGAGTGGGACTACTTCAGTGTTTGGGTGGGTGGTGAAGGGGTCGCGGAGGAAATCTTTCGAGATGATACCGCGGGAGATAAAACCTATCGCGAAGTTTCATTGCTCATAATCGCAGACGAGTTGGAACTTGAATCGCTCAACACCCTGAGTATTCGATTCCATTCGGACGGAGCCTGGTCGGATGAAGATGGGCTCTTCGACAGCGACATCGGGGCAGTGTGGCTCGACAACCTCGTCATTCGGGCCGACGGCTCGGACGTGTTTCGCTCGGACTTCGAAGATGGTCTTGAGCCCGAAGGGCTGAGCTTCACAAGCAAGCCCGGCGCTGGGGATTTCGCAGCCCTGTATCATTCGCTACCTTTTGCAGGTTCCGACGATATCAACGAGAGTTACTCCTGGGCTTTCTTCGATCCTGAATTCCTCGGAACAGGTGAATGGGAAGGTATCCCCTTAATACCCTATGGGCCGCCTTTCCTGGACAACTCCATTAGAAGTCCTGTTCTGAGTACCTATTCAAGTGGGGAGCCTTTTGTTTTTGAACCGGCTTTCGATATTATCCTTCAGTTTGATGTTTATCAAAACTTACCTTTGGATAATGTGGTCTTCTACGATTTTGCAATCGATGCCATCGGCGATGTGGATTGGGGTCCCGATTGCTTTTCAATCGAGCGTTACTATAGGCACGGCGATCAACGCGAGTGGGATCATTACACCGCTATCGTTACGGGCTACATGATGATCTGCCCACCGGCGACTGAAATTGTGGCATTACAAATTCGACTTGGGGTGTCGGATCTGTGCTGGGCATGGTGCGATGAGTGGGGAAGTGGTGAGTTCCGCACCCCCGGCCCAGCATTCGACAATGTTCGTATCGGTGTCGTGGCAGCGCCGACTGGTTTGGATTCTGTTGAAACTGCTAGCAAGCTCACCGGCATTTTCCCAAACCCCTTCAATCCTCATACTGAGATTCAATTCACCTTGAGTGAGGATACCGAGGTCAGTATCGAAATCTACGATCTCAGCGGACGCCTTGTCAGGTCCTTACTGGACGAACGCATGAGCTCCGGCCCTCATGATCTTCAGTGGAACGGAAAGGACGATCGCGGTGAACAACTCGCCAGCGGCGTCTACTTCCTGCGCTTCCAGGCAGGGAAGGTAATCGAGGAAGAGAAACTGGTGCTGCTGAAGTAGCGCGTTTGTACACGTGTACAAACTGCCGAGTCCACCCGGGTGGACTTAGGCCTTGGCCCGAGCGATTAAGGGAATCTGCCCCACCCGGCGCACACGCAAACCGCCACGACAAATCAGAGTCGAACCATCTACGTTAGCCGGGAAATCGCCAGGCTTCTCGGGAATCAACTCCATGATCTCGTTCGCACTGAACTCCGCGAGACCCCAGCGGTCGGGATCCTCCTTGATTGCTCCACTTCGTGCGCGCATGGCTTGCTTCGGCATGCGCCAGAGTCCCTGGTTTCTCAAGCCGAACAATTGGAAGCGTCCCGAGCCCAGGCGATCGGATGAGAAGGCCAGTTCGGGACCCAGGTAACCGTTCACCAGGACCAATGCCTGAAAGCGGTCCTCGCCTACAAGTTTGCCATCGGCCACGATCTTCCAGCGTCCATGCCCGGCCCAAGGATACTTGATTACACGCTCAAGAAGAGAAAGCATCATGCCCGTAGTAAAGGGCCCCAGGTCGCCGAAAAATTGGCTGAGCACGCCCTTGTACCACTTCATAAATCGGTTCTCGGTGTAGTGGGGAATGCGCCCGAAGATTTCCGCACCGCCATAACCCACGAAGTGATGTACTGGCTTATCGCCAGCAAAGGATTCCACAGAAAGCACATCGCACATTTCCACCGCGTCGGCTCGGATTGCCGCTGCAAAGACCGCGATGGCTTCCTCGATTTGA
This sequence comes from bacterium, assembly GCA_014382085.1. GTDB lineage: Bacteria > Krumholzibacteriota > Krumholzibacteriia > JACNKJ01 > JACNKJ01 > JACNKJ01. The sequence continues at coordinate 7,554 of JACNKJ010000210.1, read as the reverse complement.
TCGGGCATGTTCAGAACTTTTCCGATGAGATCGGCTGAGCCCTTGCGCAGAAATCCCAAGCGCAATTCGTCCAGGTTCACGCCAGAGTCGCAACAACCTTCGAGCACATTCTTGAAGGTGCCCGATCCGCCAGCCGAAATGAGAAGTCGTGAACCTTCGGTGATAACTTCTGCCGCCATGGCACGCGCTTCTTTGTGCCCCTCCACCACATGCACGCGGACATTCGTGAATCCGTGCTCGGCAAACAACGGTGTGATACGCTCCACCTTCTTCCAGTCGGCAATGGACCCGGAACTGGTGGTGGCGATTACCTCAATTGTCGAAGGGTTCATTATCATCCTTCACGAAAGCCTTCGCTTCGGCGAAGACCGTATCCAGGGGGCGGTTGCCGTCGAGAATTAGCACGGGCATGTTGAAGTCTCGCTCCAATACTCGACAAAGCAATAGATAGCCTTCGCGCAGGCGCGACAACTTCTCTTCGGTCTCATGCACCTGCCGCTCCTCGCCTCGCGATGCGATGCGCTCCACGCAAACCGCGGCGGGGACATCGGAAAAAATCACGCGATCGGGTAGGGCCATGTGGTCCAAATGCAATTTTCGAAGAGCGCTGAGTTCCGAGAACTGCTGGAAGATGAGATCGTCCTTGGGTAGTTCGACTTTTCCACTAAGCAGGTTCAGGACCTTCGCCACGACTTCCTCGTTGAAAGCCTCTTCCTTGTAGAGTATCGCCCAGGCCGTGAGGTTGAGCAGGGGCATTCCATCCATGAAAATGCACCGTGGACGATACCACCTACGTGCCTCGGCCAGCAGTCGATCACGTAACAGCAATTCGGCCAGTTTTGGAATCTTGTATCGCGCAAGCGAGCCGGCCTGCTTGGCCTGTGTGCTCACCCAGCGTCGAAGTTTCTCGATCATCAAAGGCTGGAAATCGCGAGGCAGGCCGTCCTGATAGAGCAGCAGCTCGTCACTGATGAGACAGGCGGAATCGTTCCGGGAATAGCCTTCTGCCAGCATGCGCGAAAGGGTGCTCTTGCCAGAACCGTCGATGCCCAGCACGGCCGTAATTTGAATGGTCGCGCGTTTCTCGGGGCGGGAACTGCGCGCGGCTTTTGCTACCGCTTCCAATGATTCGAGGCTTGCCTGTAGCGATCGCGTGATGTCCTCTGCTCGTCCACGCAGGCGCTGGGGCGGCGCTACGGTGACATGATTCCACATGGGAAGCGGAAAGGGTACTTTGCGTGGAAGAGAACGTTCGGGTCCTTCAAGAAAAATCGGCAGCACAGGAATCTGCGGATTGGTCGAGGCGATCTTTCCGATGCCCTTGCGAAAAGGCGCGAGCTCGCCCGGCTCTCCCCGTGTGCCTTCGGGAAAGAGAATAATGTTCTCGCCGCCATCCAGCAGGGCTTGAATCTCGGGCAAGGCCTGCCCTACCGCACCTTCGCGATCCACCCAAACCGGTCGAAATAGAAACTGTACCAGGGCAAAAAGCACTCGCGACTTGGAGAAGTAGTCCTTGGCCGCCACGGGGTGCGTGCGCGCGATTTGCGCGGCAGGCAACGTGGCGAACAGCAGGAGGGTATCCAGGTGACTGTTGTGATTGGAAATGATGATGAAGCGATCAAGGCCATCCAGATTCTCGCGGCCGCGAATGTTCACACCAAATATCAATCGGAGGGCCGGCCGAAAGATGAGCAGGTGCGTCAATGCGCGCGCTGAAAGCCATGCAGGACGCTTCATCGCAGAATATCTCCCCAGCCCAAAAACCAGCGCAGGTAGTGAAAGACGATGGGCGCGCTAAAGAGGTAGGCCTTGAGCGAGTCGAGCACCAGGCCGCGTCCGGGTTCCAGTGCGTCGGGGCGCACACCGAGATCCGATTCGATGGCGCGAAGCGTGAAGTGGCCGGCCTGAACCATGAAAGGAATGATGAGGCCAAGAGCGAGAGAGTGCCAGGGCGGGATCCCGGTCCAAGGTGAGAGCGCCCAAGCGCCGGCGCAGACGATAATCGCGCCGGTGAGAAATCGAATCACGGGATTGCGCAAAGGTAGGAAGCGGCAAAGCAGATCGCAGACGGCCACCGACATGACCAGAAGCAGAGTCATTCTCACCGAGAAAAAGGCCAGATATCCCAGGTGCCCCATGCAATAGACGAAGAGGAAGAGCCCGAAGTCCAGGGCGCCGATGGAATACACGATGCCCTTGCCTTCGCCTCCTCCGAGTGCCGCGAGAAAGGGAATCACCAGGAAGACGTAGACCGGGATGGAAATAATGAACAGGCCGTACCAATCGATGAAGATGAAATAGACCATGAAGGGAATGGCGAGATACGCGGCCAGGATGGCCCAGCGATCTTCCAAGCGAAGGTCAAGCAGGGAGAAATATTCGCGTAGGGCGAGGAAGGCGAAAAAAGCCATGATCCAAATGGCTACAGAGAAGGAGAACCAATCGGCCAGGGCCAGCAGCCCGAATAGCGCGCCCAGATACCTGAGCGAGGGTGGCAGAGAGCCCTGGCTTCTCACGCGATCTAGCACAAGCACGAGCAAGGCCGCGCCAAAGAGGACGATAGATATGATGCTCGGTGAGGGATCCAACATGAGCGCCTCCTCCGCTACCAGATTACCCTGAATTTTCCTGCCTGGGAATGGTTTCGGAAAGGCGAAAGTTCTTTGTGGGTCTTGAAGATTGAGGTGATATCACCTATTACATAGAGATTCAGACAAATCGCACCAATCGGTGCGATTTGGGTGAAACCCACTCTCCAGCGGACGCATCCAAGAATCGCTGAATCAAACCACTCCAGGAGGAGAAGACATGAAGAGAATCATCATCACCATTGCCGTGGTCATGCTAGCCATGACGGCTATGAGCGCCCTAACTGGTTGTAGCTCTTGTGGTCACAAGGCCAAGGCTAAGGCCGCCCATGACTGTAGTTCCGTCGCCTGTGCCGATGCCTGCAAGGGTGCCAAAGCCAAGGCTGGCTGTGGCGGAGCCCATGCTGATTGTAAGGGCAAGAAGGCCGAGAAGGCCTGCTGTGATTACGCTGGAACCGCCGCCTGCTGTGGCAAGAACGCTCCCGATGCCACCGTCGCCTGTGTGGGTGGCTGTGAAGTGGCCGCCAAGGACGCCGTGAAAGTCGCCGAAGGCAAGTACGCCTGTGGCCACTGCGCCACGTCCTTCGGCAAATAAGTAAACGAATCAGACTCCTGGAGATGGGAGACAGTACGGCCCGGGTGAGTTGACACTCCCCGGGCCGCTTTCTATACTGATAGTCGCCTGTGGACGGCCCCCCGGACCGCCCGATTCCCTTTCCTCTCAAACAGTTACGGAGATGGATATGAACGTGAGCACCTTCGAGGAGAAGGTCGGATTGGCGGAAATGCTCAAAGGCGGCGTCATCATGGACGTGACCAACGCCGAGCAGGCCAAAATTGCTGAAGACGCTGGCGCGGCGGCTGTCATGGCCCTGGAACGTATTCCCTCGGACATCCGGGCCGATGGTGGCATCGCGCGCATGAGCGACCCGAAAATGATCAAGGAAATCCAGGCCCAGGTGAGTATTCCGGTGATGGCCAAGTGCCGCATCGGTCACATTAGCGAGGCTCGCATCCTGGAAGCTCTCGAAGTGGACTTTATCGACGAGAGTGAAGTGCTGACACCGGCCGACGAGGCCAATCATGTGTGGAAGCACGACTTCAAGGTGCCCTTCGTTTGCGGTTGCCGCGATCTGGGTGAAGCGCTTCGCCGCATCGGCGAGGGCGCGGCCATGATTCGCACCAAGGGTGAGGCCGGTACCGGCAACATCGTCGAGGCCGTACGTCACATGCGCGCGGTGGTGGGTGGCATTCGCCGTCTCACCCAATTAGACGCCGGTGAACTCATGGCCGAAGCCAAGAATCTTGGAGCGCCTTTTGAAATTGTGAAGCAGATCGCCGAGACTGGTAAGCTACCCGTGCCGAATTTTTCGGCCGGTGGTGTGGCCACGCCTGCCGACGCCGCGCTCATGCGCGAACTCGGCGCCGAAGCGGTCTTCGTGGGAAGCGGCATCTTCAAGTCTTCCGATCCCGAACTCATGGCCAAGTCCATCGTGGAAGCGGTCACCCATTGGCAGGACGCCGATCGCCTGGTGCGCATCTCCGAAGGTTTAGGACAGGCCATGCGCGGTCTGGACATGGCCGAGATCCCCGAGGAGCAGGTCCTCCAGACCCGAGGCTGGTAGATGACCGACCCGCGCGTGGGCATTCTCGCCCTACAAGGGGCCGTGGAAAAACACGCACGGCACCTTGAGGCCGTGGGCGCGAGCCCGCACAGCGTGCTGCTGCCGGGCGATCTTGACAGGCTCGACGCCATCGTCCTGCCCGGTGGCGAAAGCACCACCATCAGCCGATTGCTGCGCACCAGCGGCCTCTTCGAACCTTTAAAGGCATTCATGGAAGAACGTCCTGTGCTGGCCACCTGCGCAGGCATGATTCTTCTCGCCAAGGAAGTGGACAATCTTCCTTACGAAACCTTCGGCCTGCTCGACATCTCGGTGGACCGCAATGCATGGGGTCGGCAGATCTTCTCATTCCACGAGAACATTCCCTGGATGAAAGATGCCGATCCCCTCAAGGCGGTTTTCATTCGCGCACCACGGGTGGTTCGCATGGGTGATGGCGTTGAATTGCTGTCATCCTATAAGGGAGAGGCGGTGGCCGTGAGGCAGGGAAACTTGGTAGCGCTGGCCTTCCATCCCGAACTCACCGAGGACAGTCGCGTGCATCGCTGGTGGGTCGAGGGAATCAAGCCTTAGGGTAGCAGCCCAGCATCTTGAAGGCGATGGCACTATTTTCAAGACTCTTCAGAACTGTGGCCACATTCGGGTTGCGGTCCGATCCTTCAAAGTCCAAAAAGAAACTGAAATTCCCCGGGTCGCTGCGAAGGGGCATGGAGGCGATGCGCGTAAGATTGATACCCGCTTCGGAAAATCGTCTGAGCGCCTCGAAGAGCGATCCCGATTCGTGCTTCACCGAGAAAATGATGGAGCACTTGTCACCGGACTCCACCGCGTCGCGCGATAGCAGGAGGAAACGCGTGGAGTTCTCCTCATGGTCGCTGATATTTTCGGCTAAAACTTCCAAGCCATAAATTTCCGCGCTTAGCCTGCTGGCGATGGCTCCCGCTGCCCGAGGTCTTTCCCGCGACAGCATGCGCGCCGCGCCTGCCGTATCGTAGAAGGGCCGGGCTTCCAAGCTATGGCTTTCCAAAAATCCACGGCACTGCCCAAGGGCCTGGGGATGCGAAAAGACCACCCGCAGGTTCTCCAGCTTGCTGCCTTCAGGCGCCATAAGGCAGTGCTGCACTGGCACCTTGATCTCGCCGATGACCTTGAGATCGGTGCGTGTGAGCAGGGTGTTTACCTGGGTGACCATGCCCTCGATGGAGTTCTCCACGGGCACCACGCCAAGGTCGAAGGCGCCTGAATTCACGCCCTCGAACACGTCTTCAAATTCCATACAGGGAATGGAGGCTGCGCTTTTCGCCAGGGCGCGCGTTGCCACCTCGCCCCAAGCACCGTGCTCGCCTTGAAAGGCCGCCAACTGTCCGACTTCCTCCTGAAGGCTTATAGATTCCTGGATGAGCATGCGAAAAACCCGCTCCGCCGCACCGCGACCCACAAGGCCCAAAGGCGTGCGCCGTGCTCTGTCCAGCACGGTTTCCTCGCGACCCGCATCGACGGTTTCACTCTTGTGCTTGCGAGACCGAAGGGCCAAGTCCATACGTTGCTCAAGGAGCGAAAGCAGCTCCAGGTCGAGTTTGTCGATGCGCGCACGGATTTCATCCAGATTCATGGAGAGGTCCTTTCGGGGATGGATACAAAAAGCCCGCCTCCTGAGGAAGCGGGCAGTATGCTTACTGCGCGGCGGCGATTTGTTCAGCCGTCCACTGTTCCACCAGCACTTCTTCGATGCGCTGATCTTCCTTGGGCATATCATTTCCATCGCGATCGCTGTTCACGATACTGTCGACGGTCTTCAATCCCGTCACCACTTCACCGAAGACCGTGTACTGGCCATCGAGGAAGGGCGCGTCGGCGTGCATCACGAAAAACTGGCTGCCCGCACTGTTGGGATCGCTGGAGCGCGCCATGGATAGAATACCGCGCGTGTGTTTGCGATCGTTGAACTCGGCCCCCAGCATCTCGCCCTTCCCCTTGTAACACCAGCCGCCCATGCCCGGCTGCCCCGCCGCTCCGGGCTTGGAATTTGGATCGCCGCCCTGAATCATGAATCCCGGAATCACGCGATGAAAGGTACAGCCGGCGTAGTATCCGCTCTCGCTGTGATGAATGAAGTTCTTCACGTGTTCGGGGGCCGCATCGGGATAGAAGCGAAGAACAATGTCTCCCTGCACGGTCTTGAGAGTAACGATGGTCTCGGTATCAGGCATGAACGATTCTCCTGGAATGGTAGCTGGGGGTGAGGTCGACGCGCAGCCATGCAGCATGACGAACATAAGCGAGATGGCTGCGAGTAGGGTTCGTTTCACAGTTTGCTTTCGTTACGAGCCTAGAGCCGATTAATGGGGGCTCGTGGTCTCGATGGTTTTCTGCTCAAGAAGGAAGACGTCCACTTTGCGTTTGCTCCACTCGAGTACTTCGACCTCGGTAACGGCCTGATTTTCATCGGGGCGATTGTTCCGCCTGTCCCGATCGGTGGTCACGATCTTGTCTACGACATCCAAGCCCTTGATGACTTCACCGAACACGGTGTACTTGCCGTTGAGGGATGGATAGGGAGCGTGCATGATGAAGAACTGGCTGCCCGCGCTGTTGGGATCTCCGCCACGCGCCATGGAGAGGATTCCCCTTACATGCTTGCGGTCGCTGAACTCGGCCGGTAGATGCGTCCCCGGACCCTTGTAGCTCCAGCCGCCCATTCCGTCGTTGGCGGGGTTGTCGTCCTTGCTATTGAAATCGCCTCCCTGGATCATCATGCCGGGGATCACGCGATGGAAATAGGTGTCCGTGTAGTTGCCTTCTTTGGCGTGGAATATGAAATTCTTCACGTGCTCGGGGGCTAGCTCGGGAAAGAAACGCAGGTAGATGTCACCCTGCACGGTTTTTAATACGACAACGGTTTCGGTTTCTGCCGACGCGTCGCCGGCGGCATCGCTGGAGGGCTGTGCGGCGACAGCGCCCACGCTTAGAAGCATGAGAGTGGCAATGGCCAGTAAGATACGGCGAATCATGGAGTTCCTCCGCTGAGATTGGGATTGGCCGGGAAAATAGCACCCTCATCCAAATGGGTCAAGATGGCCAAATGTCCTAGAATGAAAGATGGCAGGCCCTGGCCATGGCCGTCGCGCCCCGCACTCTCGGTCCGCCTAAGTCTTGCTACTGGATCAATTGACCGAAGCCCGCTATTCGACTAGATTCTCGCCTTCCAACCGCCTATCCAGTGAGGCCATCATGAAGCGTTTCTACGTCACGACACCCATTTATTATGTCAACGACGAGCCCCATCTGGGGCATGCCTACACGACGGTGCTTGCCGACGTGCTGGCCCGCTATCATCGTCA
>JACNKJ010000354.1 GCA_014382085.1 bacterium | reverse complement strand
ATCTATCCGGAGCCCTTCGCGACTGTTGTCGCTGGTACTCCGATCACGGTTCAGGTCCGGCCTCTCGACTGGCACTGTGCGGCGATTACTCTGGTCGAGTTCTTCTCTGACGAACCGTCCTATGACTACGCCAGCGTGAACATGGACAACTTCTTCGGCTCCGACACTGACGTGGACGCGGATGGCATCTTCGAAGCCACCACGGTCCTCGCGGTCGGTAACCACACCATCGGCATCTTTGCCTGGGATGACGTGGTCAATGAGTCGTCGCAGTGGTTCATCAACGTGACTGTAGTCTCGCCGTAAGGTTTAGCAGTACCGCTCCTTCGGGAGTGGAATAGGATTCTTCGAATCCTCTTCAGGGAGAGGGCAGGTCGAAAGACCTGCCCTCTTTTTTGTGCCCAATATTTCAGGGTATTCCCGCCGGGATCTCTGTTGACATTCCTGTTATTTTGGTCTAGTTTAAGTTCCTGGGTTCAGGACTTGGAAATCCAATACTTTGTATTAGGAGTGGAGATGATTCTATCCAGAGCAAGCGAGTATGCGATTCGGGCGATGGTCTATATGGCGGAGAAGGGTGGGGAAAGCCCAACGCAGCTGAAGGACATCGCTGAATCTGAAGGAATTCCCTTTCACTTCCTGGCGAAAACCATGCAGGTTCTAACGAGAATTCGCCTGGTGAAAAGTTTTCGTGGTCCCCGGGGCGGCTTCACCCTTATGAAGCGTCCCGATCAGATCTATCTCTATGAGATCGTCAACGCCTTTGATGCCATCAGCCAGTGGGAGACCACCTGCATTCTTGGCATCAATCCCTGTTCTGATGAGGTTGTCTGTCCCATCCATGAGGATTGGAAGCCCATCAAAGAGGAGATCTTCAAGATGTTCCAGGAGAAGACTTTGACGGATCTGGTGGGACAGATCACGGCCAAGAGAGAGAAGCTGAAGGAACTCGGCCTGACCGGTTAAGAGTCTCCGGTCTCCAGTCTCCAACAAGAAACCCTCCTCCGGCATCGGAGGAGGGTGTTTTACTGGAGAGACTGGTGACTTAGTACAGGCGCTTCACTCCGGAGATGGAGATCTCACGAGTGGAGGTGCCGCCGGTCAGGACGAAACGGATACCATCGTTGTAACCGTAATCGGCATCCTGTCCCCAGGCGCCGTTCCACATGGCCCAGTAAACGCCACAAGTACCATCGTAGAAGCAGCTATCGTCCAGGCCGATGCCGTCATCCATGACGGTATCTCCGTCCAGGTCGCCGAAGAAACGGGTGCCGGCGCAAATCAGGTCGCCTTCATCGAAGATGAGGCCCAGGCTACTGACATCGACGTCGACCCAGAGAGCCTCGTCCCAGGTGCCAACGCCCCAGTTGAACATGACGCTTTCATCGAGCACGGCGCCCGGCTCGGTGACCATATCCACGACATCACGGAAAACCACGGGACGATCAGTGAGACCGAAGCCGAAGAAACGGATGGTTTCCAGGGCATAGGGGCCGCCTGCGGGGACTTCAACAACCATGACGGTCTCATCGGTCCAATCGGGGCTGCTGCCGTAACCTTCGAAGCTGTCGTCATCATAGCCCAGTTCCACGGCGTCACGACCCTGGCTGTTGCCCTGCTTGGGCGTGTCAGAACGGGTCAAACCGCGGTCCGCCATGGCGGTACCGGCGATCAGCGCGAAAATCGCGAATAGAATGAGTGCCTTCTTCATCTTAAACTTCTCCTGGTGCAGTGCACGAATGCTCAGAAAGACGGGGCGCGGTGCCTCTCACCTACGCCCGGAAGGTATCGTCAGTTTAGGCAAGGAACTTGAGGGAAGAAAGAGAGATGCTCCGGAATCATCGGTCATTTATCTCTGAATTTTGCTCAAATGGGGTCGCCCGGAGAAAATCCCATATTGCTAGATGGATCCAAAGGACTCCCTAGTCTCGGAAGCCTTGACGCACCTTGACTTTCCGGCCTTCGGCTCCTATATAGTTGGGTCCTTGGCTGGTGTAGCTCAGTGGTAGGGCAACGCACTCGTAATGCGTAGGTCCACGGTTCAAGTCCGTGCACCAGCTCCCCTCGGGTATTCCGATTCGGAACCCGGATCCGCCGTTCTCCGGGAGAACGGCTTTTCTATTCAAGGAGGAGAACGGGATGGGTCTAATGGTCAGCGTGTCGGGTATCCGCGGCATCGTGGGCGAAGATCTGCATCCCGAGAATGTCGTCCGCTATACGGCGGCCTTCGCGGCCTGGTGTCGTGATTCCGCTGGCGAGCGGCCCCTCCGAGTGGTGCTCGGCCGGGATGGCCGCCCCAGTGGTAAAGTGCTCCTGGATCTCGTGAAAGGCACACTGGGCTCCTGTGGCCTCGAAGTAGTGGATTTGGGTCTTTGCAGCACTCCCGGCACGGCAATGGCCGTAGAGGCCCAGGAAGCGCTTGGGGGCATTGTTCTGACCGCCAGCCACAATCCGGCCCCTTGGAACGCCCTGAAATTTCTCGACTCCTCCGGTAATTTCCTCTCCGCCGAGTTGGGGCGTCAGGTGCTTGATCTCGAGGCCACCGGAAATTTCCCCTGGCAGAGTCACGAGAATCTGGGCGGCTACAGGCGTTGGAAAGACGCCGACAAGCATCACATTGATTCGATCTGCGCTCTGCCCAGCTGCCAGGTTCAGAAAATCGCCCGAGCCGACTACACGGTGGTGGTGGATGCGGTCAACGCGGCGGGCTCCAGGGTTCTACCCCAGTTGCTTGAAAAATTGGGAGTGAAGGTCATAGCCTTGCACTGCGAAGGGAATGGAGTCTTTCCCCACGATCCCGAGCCCAAGCCCGCGAATCTGGAAGAGCTGGGCGCCAAGGTGCGTGACATTGGTGCAAATCTGGGCCTTGCCGTAGATCCCGACGCCGACCGACTGGTGCTCGTGGATGAAACCGGCACCGTGCTCAGCGAGGAATACACCTTGGCCATCGCGGCCGACTACTACCTGTCCAAGAATCCCGGACCGGTGGCGGCCAATCTGAGTACCAGCCGCATGATTGAAGATGTGGCCGCCCGCTATGGGCAGATCTGTCGGCGCTCTCCCGTTGGCGAGGCCCATGTGGTGGCTCTCATGTCCGAAATCGATGCGGTCATCGGCGGCGAGGGAAATGGGGGCATCATCCTGCCCGAACTCCATGCCGGTCGCGACGGCATGGTGGGCAGTGCCCTGGTCCTTTCGGCCATGGCGGAGTCGGGAAGCAAGCTTTCGGACCTGGCCGCCAGGATACCGTCCTATCACATGGTGAAGCGCCGCTTGGATACCGGCAGCCCCGTGCCCAGGTCCGAGCTCGAGAGGATCCTCACCGGCTCGCTGGAAGGGGAACTGGACTTCAGCGACGGAATTAGAGCTGACCAGGCCGAAGGGTGGATTCACGTTCGGCCCTCCAATACTGAGGCCATCATCCGGCTAATTGGTGAATCCGATGATGCTGATTGGCTGAAAACCAAGCTGGATGCGGTAGCCGAGCAGCTCAAAAAACATTTGCCTTGATGCGCTATCCCGGCGCGCCGATACTTGAGGCTA
>JACNKJ010000156.1 GCA_014382085.1 bacterium | reverse complement strand
GGAGTAGCCGGTGGTGAAGCTCAGGGCTGCCGCTGGATTCAGATCCAGGCGGGCCGCAAAGTCGCGCGCTCCATCGGCGGTGGCCTTGCGAAGACCCTTGTTGTTCTCGGTGTTACTCTGATTGGCCGAGGCGTTCACGTTGCCGTTCACGCCAAGCCAATCGGTGATGTCCCAACCACCGGAAGTTTGCGCGGAAAGACTCGAGCTGTCCCACTCGTCTCGGCGGTAATTCTCTTCACCGATGTTCTGTTCCTGCAGCTTGCGATTCCGGCGGGCATTCAATGATAGCGGGAAGCGACGGGACAGGCGCTTGGACGATGAAATGCTCAGACCTTTTTCCGTGGTTTCACGCTTGAGTTCCCGAGGCAGGCCCCGGTCGTAGAATATCTGCCCGCTGAGATTCCAGGTGGTGGGATAACTGACCGAAAAATCCAGACTGTTGCTGATGTCCATGCGCCGGTCGGTGGATCGGGTGTCATGCCTGAATTTCGGATGCACACCCAGAGACCCTCCGGGGATATCAGGCAGTCCGGATTCTTCGCCATCCTCGTCGGCGCCTCGCTCAAGACTGTCGGGCATGGCGCCATTTTGCAGGGAATCGGGAATCATGGGAAATTCGCCGGGAGGAAGCCTTTGCATCAGGGAATCCAAACCCGTGGGCGCATGATCGGTGGAGTCGGGCACCGCCTTGCCGTCGCCGCCGGCCTGGGCATAGGCTTGCCCCACCAGGGCCACCAGGATCAATGCGGCCAGGCCCATTCGATTTCTCAGGATGTTCATCATCGACGGCACTCGGGAAGTCCTTCAGCCAGACGGGCCAACTCTTCGACGCTGAGAGTTTCAGGTCGCCGGGAAAGGTCTACCCCGGCGGCCTCGCTGAGTTCTATCAGAAAATCCATATCCACCTCATAGAACTTGCGCAAGGTGGATTTCAATTGCTTGCGGCGCTCGGCGAAAACAGCCTTGAGTAGCGATTTATACGCATCCCATAGCTCTGGCGCCACCCTTGGCTCGACCAGAGGGGTAAACTTGAGCACCCGGCTGTGAACCCGGGGAGGCGGATGAAAGGCGCCCGGCGCCGCATCTCCCACTTTTTCCACCCGGTGGCGGGCCTGAATCAGGGCCGGCAGCAGGCCGAAATCTCGTCCGCCCGGCGAAGCCCCCACTCTTTGGGCCACCTCGCGCTGCATCATAAAGACCGCGCGCTCCACACGATCGGCCCCATCGGCGATATCGAAAAGCGCCGTGGAGCTGAGTTGATAGGGCAGGTTCGCCGCCACCTTGATTCGCTTACGACCCACTCGCTCGGCCACCCGGGCGGGAGGCCAATCTTCAAGACCCTCGCCTGAAAACTCGGCTTCGGCCAGAGCTGGATCGCCCTTGAGACGGGCGAGCAAATCGCGATCCACCTCGAATCCCAGCAGGCAGGCCCCCGATTCCACCAGGGGATAAGTAAGCACACCCGTGCCGCAACCGTACTCCAAAATGAAATCTCCCGGCTGCGGATCAATGGCTTGGACGATTCGCTCGATCACCCGCCGATCCCGCAGGAAGTGCTGCCCCAGCCATTTGCGAGGCCGTATGCGTTCGCCCTCGCTCATGCCATGCCCAGGAATCGTTCGAAGGAATAGTCGGTAAGGGCGTCCAGTTCGATCTCGCCCATGCCGTAAATCTCCGACAGCTTCTCGCGCACATGCACCAGGCGGGAAGGCTCGTTGCGCTTGCCGCGGAAGGGCTCGGGCGTGAGCCAGGGGCAATCGGTTTCGAGCAGGATGCGATCCACCGGCACATGGGACGCCAGCACATGGGGCAACTTGCTATTCTTGTAGGTGAGTACGCCGCCGATGCCCAACCAGAAACCGCGCTTGAGACAGGCGGCGGCGAAATCGCCGTGACTGCCGAAGGCGTGGACCACCGCGCGGGCGGGCGCGCCTTCTTCATCGATGACACGCAGGAATTCCGCCTCGGCTTCACGCACGTGGAAGATCACGGGCAGGCCGGTTTCTCGGGCCAAGCCTAGCTGTGCGCGGAAGCATCGGTCCTGGGCATCGCGGGGAGACCAATCGCGGTAGAAATCCAAACCCATCTCGCCCAGGGCCACGACCTTGCGATTGCCAGCAAGTTTCAATATGTCGGCGCGGTAGTAGTCGTCCCACTTGTCGGCTTCATGAGGATGCAAACCCGCCGCCACGCGAAACTGCGGATACTTGGCCGCCAGGCGCAGGCATTCGGCGGCGCCCTTGCGGTTGATGCCTACCTCAAGCACACGGCTCACGCCGGCTTCGGTCATGCGCTCGATGACCTCGCCCCGATCTTCGTCAAAATCTTTGAGATGCAGATGGCAATGGCTATCGATCATTGTCTTGCTCCCGCGGCGCGAAGGCTGAGGAAGAGGGCGAGGAGAGTCAGTTGCACGTTGGCGTATCCCTGGATCTGCCCGCGGGCCTTTTCGAATTTTTGAAGGCGCTCCGCCAAAGAAGATTCGTCGAGTCTGCCATAACGTTCACTGCGCGCCTCTTGATCGCGATGCGCGCGCAGGGCGCCGCGCGTCCGCAGGCCAAGCAAATCGTGATACCAGCTCAGGGCAAGGTTCATGAACTCTACGCGCACCTGCGTGGGATTTTTCTTTTCCTTGCCGGCGCCCTCTTTGGCGAAGGCCTGGATGGCCTCGATCATTTCCACCTCATTGCCGAACTCGCAGGTATCGAGGATGTCCAGCCATGCCTCGCGACGTGCCAGGCGCGCGTTGCCTTCTTCGCTTTCCGATTCGGCCAGCAGAACCGCCTCTTCCATGTCGCCGCCGGAGAGGGCGGCAAAGAACTCGGCCCGCTCTACATCGAGACCGCGACTTTCCAACTCTCCGCGGATCAGCGTTTCATCCAAGGGTTCAAAGACCAGACGTTGGCAACGGCTGCGTACCGTTTCGCGCAGAGCTTCGGGCCGGTGGGAAATCAGAATGATCAGAGTATTGCGCGGCGGCTCTTCAAGGGTTTTCAGCAATGCGTCCTGGGTTGTTGTCTCCATCATGTCGGCGTCGCGAATGATCAGCGCACGGCCTTGGCCTTCATAGGCCATCTTGGCCAGCTCCCCGCGAACGGCTCGCATGCCCTTCACGGAAATGCGGGGATTGCTTTTAAACTCGATGGGCAGCAATGGATCGCTTCCCCGCAGAGCCTGAAACTCGCGAAAACTGGCCATCCAGTCATCGTCGCCCATATTGCCGGGACTTCCCTTGGGCACCACGGGCATCACGTAGATGAGATCGGGATGGATGTAGCGCAGCACGCGGGCCGCATCTTCCTGAGCGGGATCGGGTGTACCGGTGATCTTCCAGGCGGCCAGTTCCAGAGCCGCCCTTTCCTGGCCGGCGCCGCGCGGCCCCTCAAAGAGATAGCTGCCCCCGAGCTGTCCCGTCGTCGCCAGACGCTCCAGCTGGGCGCGAATGCGCGCGTTGCCCGGAAAATTCAGTGTGATACTCATAGGGCCAAGATAGCAAAAGCTGGCGCGATCGTCAGCTTCGGGATAATCGACGATTCACCGCCCGTTCCACCACGGCGCCGCCCACCGCATCGCCCCAGACGTTCACCGTTGTGCGGCAACGGTCCAGGAACCAATCCACCGCCAGGATCATGCCCACGCCCTCGGCGGGAAGACCCACCGAATGCAGCACCATGACCATGGTCACCAGCCCCGCCTGGGGAATACCCGCCGCGCCGATGGCCGCCAGGGTGGCGGTAAGCACGATGGTGATCATGGCCGGAAGGCTCAGATCAATACCGAAACTCTGGGCGATGAAAACCGCGGCGATGGCCTCGTAGAGCGCCGTGCCGTCCATATTGATCGTCGCGCCCAGGGGCAGCACGAAGTTGCCGACCTTGGGATCCACGCCGGCTTTCTTATCCAGGGCTTCCATGGTCACCGGCAGGGTGGCGCTGGAGCTGGCCGTGGAAAAGGATAGGACCAGGGGTTCGATCATATCGCGGGCGAAGCGTAGGGGGCTGCGGCGCCCGAAGATCATCAGGGCGATGGGCAGGGTGACTCCGCCGTGGAGAAGGAGTCCGGCCATGACGGTGGCCGAGTAAAGCCCTAAAGATTTAAGCACGGGGTAGAAGCCCGTCCAGCCGCCGGCCTGTCCCATTTGCGTGGCCACCAAGGCGAAGACGCCGATGGGCGCCGTGGCCACCACCAGATGGGTCATTTTCATGCTCACGTGGAAAAGACCCTCGAAGAAGCTCAGCACGGGTCTACCCTTTTCCCCCACCATGGTGATGACGCTGCCCAGGAAGAGGGAGAAGAAGATCAGCGGCAGCACCTGCCCCTCGGAGATGATGGCGCCAAAGAATTTGCTGGGGATGATTCCGCGGATCACGTCCAGGAAAGAGTAGTCGGCCACTTCCATGGCCACGGCTGTTTCCATGCCCGCCGAGGCTCCGGGTTTGATAACATTCACCAGGATCAAACCCAGGATCACCGCCGTCACCGTCGTGCTCAGGTAATAGAGCAGGGTGAACCCGCCCAGACGACCCAGCTTGCGCACATCACCCAGGGACGAGACCCCCACGATCATGCTCGAGGCGATCAGGGGCAGGATCAGCATTTTCAGGGCCCCCAGGAAAAGATCTCCCAGTAAGTCGATGAAGGCGAAGGGCCTGGCGGCCACCGAACCGAAGATGCCGCCCAGGATCATGCCTGCGAAAAGAAGCAGGATAAAGCGGCTATTGGCCTTGGGACGCGGGCTGTCTTGCATGGATTCTCCCCTTGAATTGGTCGGGCGCAAACATTGCAGAAGCAGCTTTTTCTGTCCACCCCGGCCCTTGGCTCGCTGGATGGAAACGAGGTATGAACGACATTTCTTGACGGATTTTCATTGCCGTCATAGTTTCATGCCAACCGGCGTCTCGCCCCGCGCAACTCTTTATGATTCAAGCGCTTGGATGGCGGACCCGGCAACCTGAACGAAGGAGAGCACATGCGGACAATCCGCTTGGGCGGTGTGGCGCTGGTCACCCTTGCCGTCCTCTCCTTGGCCGGCCTGGGCATCCTGCCCGGCACAAAGGCCCCCTCCGCCATCGCTCCCGCACACGCCGAAACCGCCGTCGAGCAGCATGCTCCGGCGTCTCATGGTGATGTGGTCGAGCATGGCGAAGAGCACGGAGGCGGGGGACACTCGAACCCCATCGCGCCCGTGCTTGCCCTGTTGATGATTGTCATGCTCGCCGCCAAGTTGGGCGGCGCAGCCATGGAACGCTTCGGTCAACCCAGCGTGCTGGGCGAGCTGGTTTTCGGCGTCATCTTGGGCAATTTGACCCTGATCGGGTTCCAAGGTTGGGAGAACCTGATTGCGCTAGAAGTTCATTTCCCGGCTATCGGCAATCTTGCCGGCGCGGCGATCGGCGCTGAACGGATCATTGAGTTGCTAGGTGAGATCGGCGTCATCCTTCTGCTTTTCCAGGTTGGCCTGGAAAGCAACGTGAAGGAAATGATGAGCGTCGGCCTCTCGTCCCTTTTGGTGGCCCTGCTTGGCGTCATCGCACCCTTCTTCCTGGGCTGGGGAGTCAGCGCCTGGCTGCTGCCACCCGGAACGGAAATCTGGGTGCATGTCTTCATCGGTGCCACCTTAGCCGCCACGAGCGTGGGCATTACGGCGCGCGTCCTCAAGGACCTGGGTCGCCTGCAGGCGAGGGAGAGCAAGATCGTCCTGGGCGCGGCCGTGATCGACGACGTGATGGGCCTTGTGGTCCTCGCGGTGGTGATGGGAATGATCAAGGGAGTGAACTCCGGCGAGGAGATGGCAATTGGCGGGATCTTCTGGATCATCGGCAAGGCGGTTCTCTTTCTGGTGGCCGCCATTGCAATAGGACAGTGGGCATCTCCCAGGATCTTCAAGCTGGCCAGTAAGCTGCGCGGCGAGCACATTTTGCTCACCGTGGGACTGCTGGTGCTCTTCCTCTTCAGTTGGCTGGCCGACAAAATCGGTCTGGCCACCATCGTGGGAGCCTTCGCAGCGGGATTGGTCCTGGACGAATTGCACTTCAAGCAGCTCGGCGACAAGCACGAGCACAATCTCGAGGAAATTCTCGCGCCTCTGGCGGGATTCCTTGTGCCCATCTTTTTCGTGCGCATGGGCTACAAGGTGGATCTTTCCACCTTCGGCGATACGAGCATCCTGATCTTCGCGGGCGCGCTGACCTTGGCCGCCATCGTGGGTAAGCAGGTTTGCTCCTTCGGTGTTATCGAGAAGGGACTCGACAAGCTCTCGGTGGGAATCGGCATGATTCCTCGAGGCGAAGTGGGGCTCATCTTCGCGGGCATCGGCGCCAGCCTCATGTTGCATGGCGAACCTGTAGTGAACGCGCCCACCTTCAGCGCCGTGGTGATCATGGTCATCGTGACCACGCTGATCACGCCACCGGCACTCAAGTGGTCCTTGAACCGCCATCGTGGCTACGAAGGCGCCAGCGACGCTGAGATGAAGGAGATTCGCGACAAGAAGCGCCAGCAGCGGCGTGACTATTACAAGGATCGCGGGCGACAGGACGATGACCGTGGCGGACGTTCTCGCGGCGGCAGCGGCCGTGGCGGACGTTCTCGCGGCGGCAGCGGCGGGCGCACAGGTGGATCTCGCTCTGGCGGAGATCGTTCCGGTGGAGAACGCTCCGGCGGCGAGCGCTCCGGCAGTGAAGGTTCCGGTGGAAGTCGCTCAGGTGGGGGCCGCCCTGGCGGTGGACGTCCCGAGCGAGCGGATCGCAACACTGAGAGCGGCCAGGCCGAAAGCCGGGCCGGAAACTCTTCCACACGTCGCAGGCGTCGTCGTCGCAGACCTCGTCGCAGCGGCGGCGGAGGCGGAGGATCGACGCCAAGCAGCGATGGAACTTAGAGTCGCCAGTCTCCGGTCTCCAGTCTTAAACAAGATCCCTCCCCCATCACCGGGGGAGGGATTTTCTGTCTGGAGACTGGCGACTGGGGACTCGAGACTGGGGACTCGAGACTAAATCCCATCTCGCGGATCTTCCCTCTCCAGCCTTTCATCACTCAGCACTTCGTAGAAATCCGGCGCGCTCTTCTTGGGCACATTGCCCTCGGGGATGGCCGCCACTCGAATTTCCAAACGCCGGGCGGGGAAGCTCAAACTCAAAATCTCATTCACGCGAAGGGAATGGCTTTCTTTCACGGGTTCGCCGCTCAGAAGAATGTCCCCAGACTGGCAGCCGCGCTTGGCGAGGCTGCGGCTCTTCACCAGACAAACTTGCTTGAGCCAGATATCCAGTCTCAATTACCGGCTCCCAATTCCTGAGGATCGGGAATGCCCATGCGTTGCACGAAAACTTCTTTTTCCAGATCCACGAGATAGTTGGCGATGGTCTCATTGCGCTTCTGCGCCAGCAGTTCCACACGAAGCTGCTCTGCTATTTCCTCGTACTCGAAGGGGCGTGCTGCTTCGCGTCCCCTGAGTCTCACAATCTGATAACCCCGCGCACCCTTGAAAACCGTGGAGTATTCGTTGGGCTCGAGCAGTTCGATGATGTCACGATAGCGGTCATCCAACTGGTCGATGGGGATGGCCGGCAGTTCGCCGCCTTGATCGCGAGTGTATTTGTCGTCACTGAACTGGGTCACGGCGGCCTGCCACTCTCCGCCTTCGTTGAGGAATTTCCAAGCTTCGCGCGCGCGCTCACGGGCTTCGAGACGATCGTCCTCGGTCACTTTCATGGGAATAACGATCTGCCTGAAGTGCACGCCGGCCCCCTGGCGCTCTTCCATGCGAATGATATGCAGGCCCGCCTCGGTGATCACTTCCTCGGCCGTCTGCCCGGCTTCAAGACCCATGAGAGCTTCCTGCAAGGCGGGCTGGGCGATGTCCTGAAGATTCAGCCATCCCAGGTCGCCGCCCTTGTCGGCGGCGGGACCACTGCTGAGTTCCTTGGCCACCGCTCCGAAGTCTTCACCGGCCGCCAGGCGATCCAAGGCCGCCTGCCAACTGCGACGCGCCACGGCCTCAACCGACGCCGCCGGGCGGGGCACGACCAGCAAGTGGGCCAGCTTCACGGCTTGGGGGCGAAGCGGGATCATGTCGGAGTTCATCTTGTTGGCTTCAAAAAATTCGCGAGCTTCGGCCTCGCCCACTTCCAGCTCCCAGGTAACGCCTTCCACGACCCGCTGCACCATGAGCTGATCGCGCATGGGATCGCTGAGCCTGCGGCGGAGGTCGCGCATGTCCATGCCCTCGGCCTCAAGTTGACGCTGGAAGCGAGACTCGCCGCCCGCCTGCTGCCGGAGCCCTTCGATGTGGCGATCCAGGGCCATGCTCAATTCGTCCTCGCCCACTTCCTGCTTCTCACGTCGCGCCTTGGCCAGCAGGATTTTCTCGCTGACCATGTTTTCCAGGGCTTCCTCCATGAGCTGACGGTATTGCAGGGAATCCACCTGCATGCCGGTCTGCATGAGAAAAAGTTCAACGTCCTGAAGCACGGCGCTCAGAAGGATAACCGCGTCGTCCACGGTAGCGACGATCTTGTCCAGAGTGGCCAGGTCGCCACCCTGGGCGAGGGCGGGATGAGTCGCGCCCAGTGCTAGAATCGTCAAAAGAGCCGCAGTTAATGCTCGCTTCATGAATTTGCTCCGTCCTTGATCAGGGCGCCGGGGGCGATTCGCCGCCCAGCCGTGTGTCCAGTTCCGGGTGATACTCAACGGGAAAAGCCTCGCGTAGTTCCTCGAGAACCTCACCGTAAACGCGTCGGCGCTTCTCGATGAGCAGGTATCGAAGGATCTCTTCGCGCACCGTGCCCAATTCCAGAGCGTTCTCGCTCTCTCGCCGCTCGCGGAATTGAATAAGGGTCCAACCCCAAGTTGTTTCAAAGGGCTCGGAGATTCCGTTCTTCTCCATTTTTACCAGACGGACGAGTATTTCCGGCGGCACCGCCGCGCGGCTCATCCATCCCATGTCTCCACCCAAACGCGCGCTGGCATCCAGGGAATATTTTTCGGCGGCGCGCTTGAACGAGATCTGGCCGCGCTGAAGATTGCCGTAGATTTCTCCCGACTCGTCGCGGCTGTTCACCACGATCTGCCGGTATCGATACTCCCAGGCGTACTCGTCGAGGTGGCTACTATAGTAGTCCGATATTTCCGCCTCGGTGATGCCCACCCGTTCATCCAAGGTTTTCTGAAGATAGGCGTTGGCCACGAAGTCTCGACGCTGTTCCAGCAGGCGGCGCCTGAGCTCGGGATCATCAAGCAGTCCCCGCGATTCGGCGGCCCGGTAGAGTAGCTCGGTGTCCACCCAGCGGTGGAGATACTCCAGCTTTTCATCCTGGGTTAGCAGACCGTGATACTCGGCGGGAATGAGTTGCTCGAACTCCCCGAAACCCAAGGAGCGTCCACCCACCTGGACGATGGCCTCGCCACCGCCTTCCACCACTGGATCCTCCGAGCGAGGAAGGGCCTCCTCCTCCTGCCGGCCGCAGGCGACCAGGAGTAGAAGGAGGCCCAGAACGCTAGAGAGACTTGTACTTGTCGCGATTCGGATTAGGCGCTTCTCCCTTCTGGACCTTGCGAAGCACCTTTTCGTGGATCACCACTTCCGCTTCATCGCGCCACTGGATCAACAAGGACTCGAGACGAGCCGACGAGGCCGACTCGAAGGCCTCGCTGCGGGCGCGCTGATAGACATCCTCCAGGGGCAGCAACACGGGGTCGGATTCCTGCACCATCTGATAGACGGCCCAATAGCCCTGATACTCGAAGGGAGGCGTGTAGTCGTTCACATTCTCCAGACGCAGCACCTGACGAAAGACCTCGTGATCGGGAGAGGTCAGGCTGTCGGGTGTGAACCATTCGGTTGTCCAAGACTGCGGCCAGGTTATGGCGAAATCCGCACCCACCGAGTCGAATTCCGCGCCGGCTTCGAGACGGCGATAGGCCTCGCGAATATCATCCTCGGTGTTGGTCACCAACTGCTTGCAGATCACCGCGTACTTACGCGTGTAAAGCAGAGGATGCTCTTCGTAAAAAGCCTGAACCTGTTCGTCGCCGAATTCCATGGGAGCATCCACCAGCATTCGCTTCACTGAACCGATACAGTTCTGCTCCTCATATTCCTTCATGGCCACAACGAGGTCGGGGTCATTTTCCATACCCCGACTCCTGGCTTCCAGGGGCATGACGTAGTTGATCATCTGGCGACGAACCTTGTTGTAGATGCCCTTGGAGCGGGAGCCCTTATTGGGGCGCTCGTAGATGCTGAGTTCATCATATTCGTCGGAGAATTCTGCCAGGGTGTGCTTCTCACCTTCGATTTCGTAGAGCACCATCTGCTTCTGCTCATCGCTGAACTTGAGAATGGGCTTTTCAAAAACCGGCGGATCATTGAGCTGCGAGGGCACGAGATCGTCGGGCATAAGGTCGATGATTTCCGCAGCCACATCCCAGTGGAATTTGAAGCCGTACTTCTTGAGCACATCGGAACCATGGGCGTCGCCGATGCTACGCAGGGCCCGCACTTCCAGACGCTTGACAATCTGATCCCTCACCTGCTCAAAAGGAGGAGCTTCCTGTACGGTCATTTCATCCAGATAGAGTAGGGCCCAGCCGTTGGGTACCTTAACGGGCTGGCTCATCTGACCCTCTTCCATGTGAAAGAGGGCGTTCTCTACGGACACCACACTCACGCCAAAAGATACCTGCTGCATTTTTCCACCGGAAAAACGGTCCTGGTTGGTGGAATATTCGAGAATGGCGTCGTGGAAACTCATCTCGCCGGCCTCGATCTTCGCGCGGATATCAGCGGCTTCTTGCTCGCCATCCACTTCGATGTGGCGGGCAGAGGCAATCTTGCCGATGTACTGGT
This sequence comes from bacterium, assembly GCA_014382085.1. Classification (GTDB taxonomy): domain Bacteria; phylum Krumholzibacteriota; class Krumholzibacteriia; order JACNKJ01; family JACNKJ01; genus JACNKJ01. The sequence goes on along the minus strand of JACNKJ010000156.1, from coordinate 7,629 downwards.
AGTGGTCCTGAATTTCCTCTTCGCTGAACTCGGGAAGCTTGTCGACGATCTCCTGATTCTTCAGAAGTTCGATAAGGCGGTAGTCTAGGTGGGAGTTGTAGGCATTCACATAGACTTCGTCGCTTATGTAGCCCTCTTCATGAGCCTTACTGACGATGAGTTCCTTTTTGATGAGGGTGTCCAGGACCTTGTCCTGAATCTCCTCTAGGCTCAGGGAATCGGGGAATAACGCGGCGTCGTTCTCCGCCATCTTCGCCCACTTGGCCTGCATATAGCCGACAGTGATGGGCAGGTCGTTCACAGTCGCGACGACGCTGTCGTCTTTCACCTGTCCGCAACCGAGCATTATCGTGGCCGTCAGGGCCAGGATAATGACCGCGAGCAAGTTGCGTGTGGCCTTCATGGTCAACACCTCACAATTCAAGGACCGTAGTGATTATCCGGAAGGCGAGAGCCATTCCGGTCAGAGACCCTGCATTATAGCCCCGGCGCGCCCGAGGGCAAGGGGCGAAGGAGTCTCCTGTCGCCAGTCTCCAGCCAGATTGCCTAGCAGTCGGCGGTCAGCGGTTCGTGGTCAGCCCCTAACCGTCCTTCCAGCGCCGTGAGCAATCTTCGGGTAAGCAGTAGCGTATCCTCCCCGGCCCCTTGAAGTTCCAGGGTTAGGGGCGTTTGCCCTCGAAAAAGAAGGCTTCGGCCGAAGGTTTCCACCAAGGATGCGATGACCTTCTTCTCCATTATAGCGCCCTCCTGGAACTCCACGCGGGTCCGCTTCCCCAACTTGAGTGCGCTTACGCCGGCAGCCTGGGCTAGAACCTTTAACTCCAAGAGTAAGAACAGCTTCTCTACCGGAGGGGGCAGTGGGCCAAAGCGATCTCGCAGCTCTTTTTGGAGCTCCTTGGCGGTCTCCAGGCGGTCCACATGACCCATCTGCTGGTAGAGGGACATTTTCTGCTCGGCATCGGGAATATAAGCATCGGGTAGATAGGCGTTTAGGTTCGATTCGATGCGCACCTGACCCGAGTAGCTCTTGCCCTCGCGAAGTTCGCGTACGGCCTCGTTGACCAGACGCAGGTATAAGTCGAAGCCCACAGCGATCATATGGCCGTGTTGCTCCACGCCCAGCATGTTGCCAGCGCCACGCAGTTCGAGGTCGCGCAGGGCCAGCTTGTAGCCGCTTCCCAGTTCATCGAATTCGACCAGGGCGTCCAGGCGCCGGCGGCTGTCTTCGGTGATGCCGCGATCTCGGGGCACCATGAGATAGGCGTAGGCTCTCTGCCGACTTCGGCCCACACGCCCGCGAAGCTGATGCAGCTGCGCCACGCCGAATCGGTCCGCCCGATTCACGAGGATGGTGTTCACGCGGGGAATGTCCAAACCCGACTCGATGATCATGGTGCTCACCAAGACGTCGAATTCGCCTTCGATGAAATCCACCATGACCTTCTCCAACTGGCGCTCGCTCATCTGTCCGTGGCCCACCGCCACGCTGATGTCGGGAATCAGCTCCTGGATGAAGCCGGCCATGGCGTCGATGGTCTCCACGCGATTGTGCACGAAGAAAACCTGCCCGCCGCGATCCACCTCGCGGAGGATGGCCTCGCGAATGGCCTCTTCGTCGAAGGCGATGATCTCGGTGTGCACCGGCAAGCGATCCCGCGGCGGAGTTTGGATGAGCGAGACGTCACGGATGCCACCCAAGGACATGTTCAGGGTACGCGGAATGGGCGTGGCGGTGAGGGTGAGCACATCCACCGCCGCGCGGGCGCGCTTGATCTTTTCTTTGTGCGCCACGCCGAAACGGTGCTCCTCATCCACGATGAGGAGACCGATATCCTTGAACTTTACGTCGGCACCGAGCAGACGGTGTGTGCCGATGACGATGTCCACGTCGCCGGCGGCGAGGTCGGCCAAGGATTTCTTGATTTCAGTGGCCTTGCGGAAACGGCTGAGCATGTCCACGCGAACGGGATAATCGCGCAGGCGCTCCTGGAAGGTCTGTAAATGCTGCTGGGCTAAAATCGTCGTGGGCACCAGCACGCCCACCTGCTTGCCGCCCTGCACGGCTTTGAAGGCCGCACGAATAGCCACTTCAGTTTTACCGAAACCCACATCGCCGCAAACCAAGCGGTCCATGGGCTTGGGTTTTTCCATGTCGCGCTTGGTTGCATCGGCGGCCGCGCCTTGGTCGGGTGTGTCCTGGTAAAGGAAGCTGGCTTCGAGCTCGCTTTGCCAGGGTGTGTCGATGGGGAAAGCGTGCCCACGACTGGCCTCCCGGCGCGCGTACAATTGAATGAGTTCGGCCGCCAGTTGCCGCACGGCCTTCTCGGCCTTCTTGCGCGTTCGCACCCATGCCTTCTCGCCCAGGCGATTGAGTTTGGGGGAAGCATCTTCCTGGCGCGCATAACGTTCCACCAGATGAATCTGCTCCACAGGCACAAAGAGTTGCTGATCTTCGGCGTAGCTCAGGTGAAGTAGTTCGCGCTCCTCGCCGAGCACGTCCATTTTTTCGATGCCTCGATAACGTGCGACGCCATGCTGAACGTGCACCACGTAGTCACCGGGCCTCAGCACGCTGCGGTCGCGGATGGGCCCCGCTCCCTTATAAAGGCGGCGACGACGACGGATGCGTTTGTAGCGATCGAATATTTCGTGGTCGGTGTATAGGGCGATGCGTTCATCGGGCAAAATAAAGCCGTGCTGCAGGTCGGCCACGGGTAACTGGAGAACCTCGTCCATACCCGGCAGGATTTCCCGAAGGCGCTCGGCCTGACCCTTGTTGTCACAGAAGATCCAAACGCGAAAGCCTTCGCCGGACAGCTTTTCGAGATCCGAACGCAGTTCCTTCACACTGCTACCGAAGGACGGTTGCCCCTTGGACTTGAACTTCAACACCGGTGCGCGGGGACTCGCCACGACCTCGGCCAGTTCATCCTCGACAAAGAGCATGTCGGGCCCGTCCAGAAGCGCGGCGAGATCATCTTCGAACAGGAAGCTCCAATGGGCGGGGGGCAGCATTTCGTCGTTGTCGATACCGCGTTCGTGGCGGCGGCGCACCTCGGCGCTCATGCGATCCCATCGCTCGCGGAATGCTCCTTCATCGATGAGCAGGCCACGATATCCCTTGGGCAAGTAGCGCTCGAGGGGAACTTCATCCACGAACCAGGCGCTGTAGCGATCGATGCCCTCGAAGAGAATGCCGTCGAGGAAATTGGCCGAAAGCTCCTCCACGAGAATAGAATCGGCGGGATACTGTTTTCGCAATTCGCGCAAGGCCCGTCGCTGTGCTTCCTCGCTGAGAAGCACCTGCGAGCAGGGCAAGATGCGGGCGCGATCCTGTTTGCCTGTGGAACGCTGCGTGCTGGGATCGAAACTGCGAAGGCTCTCGATTTCATCGCCGAAGAGTTCGAGGCGGATGGGTTCATCAGCCGTGGGCGTAAACACATCCACGATGCCGCCCTTCACGGCGAAGTCGCCGGGCTCTTCCACCAAACCCACTTCGCGATAGCCCATGCCCGACAGGCGAATGCGGAAGTCTTCCAGGTCCAGCTGGGCGCCTGCGCGTAATTCGAAACGCAGGTCCCGAAGCAGGTCGGGCGAGATGACCCGACGCATCCATGCGCGCGCGCTCATGCAAAGGAAGCGCACCTTGCCGTCGGCCAGTTCGTCCAAAACCTCGATGCGCGCACTGACCAAATTGCGGTCGGCGTTGTGTCGATCGTAGGGAAGAATTTCCAGTTCGGGATAGTGGCGCACACCTTCCGCGCCGAGGCTCACGAGATCTTCCGCCAAGGCTTCGGCTTCGCTGGCCTGACTGGTCAGGAGCAGCCAGGGTTTGCCGTCATTCAGTTCACGATCCAAACGCGCCAGAAGCAGAGCCAGACTCGAACCTTTCAGGCCCGTGAGGACATGGCGCGCGGATCCCGCGCCATACTCGGACTTCAAGGTGGCCGCGCCACCGCTGAGCGGGAGTTTCAATTGATCGAGGAAGGACATCAAGTCGCCAGTCGCCAGTCAGTCGCCAGCAACCGATAATTTCCAGCCCTGGGGACTGGGGACCGGAGACTGGGGACTCCAAACACAGTTAGCCCCTGCCGGCGGTAAACCGGGGGGGGCACGATGACGGGAAGGTATCAAGGAGAGGCAAATTCGTCAACGAAACGAAACTTCTAAGGTCCTATCCGCACGATGAATCTCCGCGATCAGTAGTCCAGGGTTTGCTTATCAAAGGAATGAACGGGGGGGCCTCCAAGAATTCTGAACAGGATGTTGTTCATGGTTGTTTCATCATTGTCGAATCCACCATGACTTTTGCTCTTGGTCTTGTTGCCCTCGTTTGTTCCATCTGAAATTCGGAACTGCAGCGTATCAAAGAGAGGTTTTACCTCGGCCTGATACTCTTCCATTCCCAGCAAGGGTGTTCCCTTCTTTCGCTCGAAGGAATTGGAAACCAACCAAAGCAAGGATTTCCGATAGGCCGCCACGGTATCATCCAGCTCGAGACTCTTGTTCAGATTGTAAATGGTCAGATCCTTTAGGGTGATCTCGGTCTCTCCGCTCAGAACTGGCAAGAAGAGCTTGAGGAACAGCTCCACCGTGCAGGCCGGAGCCATGAGGCTGCAGGTCTCCACTTCCATTTTTCGATCCTCGAATGCCTCGAGCAAATGCGCAAGCACCACGCCTCCGGTGCTGTGTCCGGCAAGATGCAGTTTAATTTTGTCCTGACGCCCGTCGAGATGATCCAAGAGGCACTTCACGGATTTCTTCCCGGCCCCGCTGGCGGCAAAGGACACCTTCGCATCCTTCTTCATCTCCTCCCATAGCATGCGGCCGGGTTGACTTAGAAGTCTCTCAAGGAAGGGATCGGTCCAATCCGGAATTCCGCCGACCATCTCGAGACCGGTTTCGTGTTTTCGATTGATGAGGTCTTTCAATTCCTCGGCCAATCCCGTGTCGTACATGATATGGAAGGGGTAGATACCGTTGCTTTTAAAGGTGTCTTTCAACGCCGCGATTCTGCCGGCCGACTGTTTGGGGGCGTTCAAACCTCCGTGGGCATAAATAAGCAGGTGTTTGTACTTGTCGCTGGCGGCTAGGCGTTCGGCCGTTTGATCGATGTCGTCGAAAGTACTCCAGTAGTTATCCGAATCCTTGAACTTGCCGTCGTCCACGTGAACGAAGTGGCCGGCAATTTCCGCACGCGCCACGGACTTTTTGCTGCTCTTTCCACTCTCGTCATGGCTGTGAATCGTAAGCCTTGTTTGTTTTCCGAAAATCTGCGGCGTGGGCACGGCTAGGCGAAAGACCCAGGCGTCCATGACGTTCTCCACCCAATCTTCATAGCTCCATAGTGCGAGTCCCCCATCTCCCCAATCTTCACCCCAAGAATTCTGCACCCAAAAGCCTTTGTCGTTGTAACCGACCACGGCGAAGGCGTGTCCACCTTCACCGGTCTTGCGAAATTCGATTTTCCCGTTCACAGGATTATCCCAACCGTCATGCACCTGAGCGGACACTGCAATGGCTTCCACTTCATTCAATGCGCTATGAAAGTCGGTAATCTGTGGTTTGAGCCGATAGTATGCTCCAATGGTCTGGCTCCGCGCGTCCTTGGCGCGTCGAATGGTGATCTTCCCCGGGCTGTCCACCTTGTAGGGCCAGTATGATTCCCGGCAGACTCCCATATTCTTCCAACCATGGATGGCGCCCCTCAAGCTCGATCCCTCGTAGTCTTCACCGGGCCACTTGTCGTGGAGTTTGGCCATTTCGTAAAGCATGCGAGGACTCACCTCGGTGTCCTTGACCTCCCGACGCAACAGAACATTGATGACCGCGGCCAAGGCAAATCCCGTGCAGGCGCCTTCACTTTCCTGGTGAAGCACGTGCAAATTCCGAGGAGGATCCAAGCTCGCCTTTAGCTGGATTAAGGCGGGCTGGTAAATCCAATCTCGAAGATCAGGAATGTCGGGCTTTGCATTCTTCTTGAATTCGTTATTGGGCATTTTCATTTCCCTTTCCGCATAAAAATTCTTGCGGCCACTGAAGAGGCTGCCTTTTCAACATATCGTCTAGCTTACATATATTGAAGCGCTTGTGGAGCCGGAAGTGCCAGGACTCGTGAGGGCTTCGATCTTGAATGGCTCAAGACGATCCTGGCAGGCTCTGACCATAAATTCAAGTTTGGATTTTCTCGATTAGGTAATTTGTACCTGAATAGGTTTAATTGTCGGCAATCCTCGGTTTTGTTTCCAAAACCAAGGGCCTCAAGGCTTTCTTGACACCCACCTTCCCTCGCCGATAGGCTTTCCGGCGGTATTCAAATTTGGAGGATTCGATGGCCGAGAAACGTGGACAGTGGAGTGGGCGTTTGGGATTCATCCTCGCAGCCTCGGGCAGCGCGGTGGGTCTGGGAAATCTCTGGAAGTTTCCCTACATCACATACGAAAACGGCGGCGGCGCATTCGTGCTGGTCTACCTCTTCGCCATTCTTCTCATCGGCGCTCCCGTCATGGTGGCTGAAACTTTGCTCGGAAGGCGCGGCCAGAAGAACCCCGTGGGAACCTTCCGCGTGCTGGCCGAAGGCAAGCGCGGTGCGAGCCTTTGGCCTGGAGTCGGTATCCTGGGTGTGATCACGGGCTTTGTGATCCTCTCCTACTACAGCGTGGTCGCGGGCTGGACTCTCAGGTACATCGTCATGGCGCTCAGCGGATCTCTCGGGCAGATGGCCCACGATCCCGCCGTCCTGCAAACCTTCTTCGGAGGATTCCTCCAGGATAGTGGACAGCAAATTCTCCTGCATTTCCTTTTCATGGCCCTGACCACGGGCGTGGTCATCTTCGGCGTGCAGAAGGGCATCGAGCGAGCTGCGAAATTCCTAATGCCCCTGCTCTTCAGTATTCTCATCGTGTTGGTGGTCTACTCCACCACCACGCCGGGCTTTCGTGAAGCCATGACCTTTCTTTTTCGACCCAATTTCGGTGACCTGACCGTAGGCGCTGTTCTCGAGGCCCTCGGCCACAGCTTCTTCACCTTGAGTCTCGGCATGGGCGCCATGCTCACCTACGGCAGCTACATGAGGCGCGACGACTCCATTCCCAAAGCGGCTCTCACGATTACGGCCCTGGACACCGTCATCGCCATCATGGCCTGCATCATCATGTTCTCCATCATCTTCAGTTTCGATTTCGATGTGTCCAAGAGCGCCACCATTCTCTTCACCACCCTGCCGGCGGTTTTCTATCAGCTTCCCGGCGGCGGCATCATTTCAGCGCTGTTTTACTTGCTCGTAGCATTTGCGGCTCTATCGAGCACCATCAGTCTATTGGAAGTCGTCTCCAGTTTCGCCATCGACGAACTCGGCTGGAAACGCAAGCAAAGCACGCTCACCATGGCCGCGGGCATCTTCGTCTTCGGCGCTTTGAGCGCAGTTAGCTTGGGCGGGAACGACTTCCTCTCGGGCATCAATCTCATCGGACGCGAATCCACGCAGGGCGTATTCGGAACTCTCGACTACATGGCCAGCAATTGGTTCCTGCCCGTGGGCGGCTTTTTTATCGCCATCTTCACGGGATGGGTACTCACGCGAAAAACCACCGAAGAAAAACTGGCACCCGTCAACGAGCATATGCGTTG
>JACNKJ010000090.1 GCA_014382085.1 bacterium | reverse complement strand
GGCAGGATCCCTTCCCAGTCGGCCATGAGATCCTCCCGCTCAAGTGGAGCGGCCACCCTTCCGCGAAGCCAGCGCTGACGAAGGCCCCGGGTCAGCGGATAGACGGGCCCGATTCCCGGGGCCTGGGCGTCTTGATCCTCGGATTCGTCCAGAATTTCCACCTCGGGCGAGGCCATCTGCATCTGCCCGCGAAATAGCGCCACCTCTCCGCTGGCCAGCACCTCGCGGCCATTGGCCAGTAGCTTCTTCATGTAGGGTTGATTGAAGAACACCAACTGCAGTCGCCCACGATCGTCGTCCAGCAGCACCTGCAAAATGCGCATACCTCCCCTCGGGCGCCGCTCTGAGGAAACCAGCACTCGCCCGCGAACCGTGGCGCGCTGGCCGGGAAGGAGTTCATCCAGGGAACTCAGCTGGCTTCGATCCAGATATTCACGGGGAAAGTGGAGGAGCAACTGCTCCAGGGTTTCGATGCCCAGGCGCCGAAGGTCCATGGCACGGGCGGGCCCCACGCCTTTGAGGTATTGGCAGGATCCGGCAAGGCCGTCGGGGGATGGTTTGAACGAGGGCATGCTCGCACCATAGTGCGCCGGCCGCCCGGGTTCTAGGGGATTTCGTCCAGGTCCAGGAAAGTAGCGCCCAGAATCTTCCGTAGCTCCAACTGATCGGGGTAGAGCTGCTGCATTTCACGGATGATGGCGGCGGCCTCTTCATTGCGTCCCAGATTGCGAAGCACGATGGCCAAGCCCAACTTTGCCTCGGGATCCCGGGGTGCGCCCTCGATGGATTTGCGATAGGCCTGCTCGGCTTCTTCGAATCGACTGGACTTAAACAGCAAGGCTCCCTGCAATTTCCAAAGATCCGGGAAGCCGGGATGTGCCGCCAAAGCCCGGTCCAGAAGCGGCTGCGCCTTTTCCGGACGCCCCATCTTAACGTAGCAACGGCTAAGCCCCTGCAGGGCGTAGAGGTTCTCGGGCGACTTGTTCAGGGCGCGCTCGAAATCGCGGCAGGCGGCATCCAGATTACCGCGTCCCAGATGACTGCGCCCCACGAAGCAGTGGAGGTCCGAATCATCGGGATGGTTCTCGCCCAGTCGCTCGAAAAGCTCCTCGGCGTTTTCCCATTCCTCTTGGTCGATGTACATGAGCCCCAGGTCGCGCTCCGCCTCGGTGAGATGCGGATTGATGGACAGGGCCTCCTTCACCAAGGCGATGCCCTCTTCCGGCTCACCGGCCTCGAAACGCAAAAGACCGAGCACGTACTGAGCTTGGGCAAAGGCCGGCTTGTAGGCCAGCACCTGCCGAAGAATCTGCTCCGCTTCCTTGTTCTTGCCCAAATGGATCTTCGACAGGGCCAAGTGATAGAGCACGTCGGTAGCCTCGGCCCGAATACCGCGGGCCTTCTCGAAAGCCTCTTCAGCGTCCAGATACCGCTCTTCCTGAAAAAGAGCCATGCCCAGGAAAAAGGCCGCCTCAAGGAATCTTGGATTGATCTCTATGGACTGACGGAATTCTTCGATAGAAGCGGCCACCTTGCCGTCTTTGAGCAGGGCGAGGCCCAGCTGACATTGAACGTCGGCATAGTGCGGCTTCATAGAGGAGGCCTGCTGCAGAAGCCCGGAGGCCAGGTTGAAATTGCGCAGGTTGAACTGGGCGATGCCTTCTGAATAGACCTCGCGGAACTGAGCGTTGCTGTCGAGCAACTCCAGCACGGGTCCGATTTCGGGAATAAGCGTTTCCCTTTCCTTAAGATGTACAAGCAGGAACTTGTTCACGGAGATAGGAATCTCCGCATGCTCCTCGAGTACTTGTTTAAGGGCGGTTCGGCTTTCGCTCTTCTTACCGAGACTGTCCTGGGCCACAGCCAGGAAACAGCGTGCCTCCACGTATCCCGGATTGATTTCCAGAGCCTTCTCGAAAGGCCCGATGGAACCTTCCTTGTCGCCCGTCATGAAGCGGGCCACACCGAGGTTGTACTGGAGATCGGGAAAATGGGGAGTTTCTTCGAGGGCTTTGATGAAATGGTCGAGAGATGCCGCGTGTTCGCCGGCCTTGAGCAGAGACCGGCCAATATTGGCGTGGGCCTCGGCGGCATAGAAGGTGCCGAGGCGATAGGTAGTGCTCTGTAAGGGAGCCGTGGCAACGGCGGCTTCGAACTTCTCGATGGCCTCGGAGAAACGGCCTTCGTTATAGAGGGCGATTCCCGCATTGTAATCTTCGTTCCCTTGTTTCCGAAACAGCTTTTGGAAAAGGGAAGGCATCGCGACCTCTTCGCTTAGTCGTTCTGTTTGCGGAGGTAGGTGGGGACCTCCCACTCCTCCGTCTGCGACTGACTGGGCCTCAGGCCCGCCTCGTTCTTCATGGCATCGGACTCGGCCCTCAGGATAGGTGCGACTTCATCCATGCGCGGTTCCGAAACATCCGGTACGGGTTCGGGCACGATCTCGATGACCTGAACCGGCTCGGCCACGGGATCTTCAAAGTACTGGGGCTCGGGCTGGGGTTCAGGGCTTAGTTCCTGCTGGAACTGCGGCTCAGAACTCATTGAGGCAGTGGTACTTGAAGTTGATGCCGCGGCCGCCGCAAAGGATTCTTCTCTTCCGCCCAGAAGCTCGCGGCGGCGAGCCTCCTGCTCCTCCTGATTAAACTCCCGTGTGGCGCCGAATCCGGTGGCGATCACGGTGACCCTCATTGCATCGTCCATGCCAGGATCCAACACGGTTCCGAAGATGACATTGGCATCTTCGCCCACGGCCTCGGTGATGATTTCCGTAGCGTGGGTGATCTCGTGCAGGGTCATGGTTTCGCTGCCGGTGATGTTGATCAGCACACCCTGGGCGCCCGCGATATCCACGTCTTCCAGTAGCGGGCAGCTGATGGCTTGGCGCGCAGCTTCCTGGGCGCGATCTTTGCCGGTGGCCTGTCCCGTGCCCATGAGGGCGGGACCCATTCCGGCCATGATGCTTTTTACGTCGGCGAAGTCCAGGTTGATCATTCCGGTGACGGTGATCAGATCGCTGATGCCGCGGGTGGCCTGCAGCAGCACGTCGTCGGCCACGCGGAAGGCTTCGGTGAAGGCGACGGTGCTATCGACCACTTCGAGCAGACGCTGATTGGGAATGGTGATGAGCGTGTCCACATGGCGGCGAAGAATGTCGAGTCCCTCTTCGGCCACACCGATTCGGCGGCGTCCTTCGAAGAGGAAGGGCTTGGTGACCACGGCCACCGTGAGCGCGCCCTGACGCCTTGCGATTTCAGCGACCACCGGCGCGGCGCCCGTGCCTGTGCCCCCGCCCATACCGGCGGTGACGAAAACCATGTCAGCGCCCTGGAGCATTTCCTCGAGGGCGTCCAGGTCTTCCTCCATGGCCCGGCGGCCCACATCGGGATTACCTCCCGAGCCGAGACCCTTGGTGAGCTTTCTGCCGATCTGCACGCGATGAAGAGCCTCGCTATCGGCGAGCACCTGGGCGTCGGTATTGATGTTCAGGAAGTCGACACCGGATAATCCTGCCTCGATCATGCGACCCACGGCATTGCCGCCTGCGCCGCCGATCCCCCCGACTTT
>JACNKJ010000353.1 GCA_014382085.1 bacterium | reverse complement strand
CGCGAAACCATTTTCAGCGGCGAAATTGATATAGTCCTTCGCGTTTTCGGTGGTTGCGCCGTGCTTGGGTCCCGAGCCCCAGGTATGAGTGCCGATGTGCATACCCCACCAGATGCCCACGTATTTACCGGGCTCAATCCAGCTTGTGTCTTCGACCTTCGAAGGCTCGTTGAGGTTCAGAATCATGTTCGATTCCAGAAGTTCTCCAGGAGTTTCGGCCACCTGAATCGTGCGCCAGGGCGACTTGAAGGGTGTCTTGCCGATCACCTTCACGCCACTTGCCCAAGGGATTAGCTGGCATTTGAGCTTGTAATCTCCAGCAGGTTCCAAGGCCATGCTTGCGTAGTCGGTGAGAGCGGCTTCGTGAATGCTGAGATAGAGTCCGTTTTCGGATTCCAAGGTGAGAGGCGTGTGAGCCTTGGCGATTTCGTTCACGGGATTATTGCGATAGAGATACTCGTATCGTTCGGCGTCCATGGCGGGAATCCACCAGGCTATCGCGTCCTTGGCGAGATTGAATTCCGTGATCTCGTTCATGATGGCGAAGTCGGCGAGGCCTTTTTGTTCCGGCAGTTCATAGCGAAACCCAAGCCCATCGTTGAACAAACGAAAAACCAGAATCAAGCGCCTTGCGTCCCTGTCTTCCAGCTCCACACGAAGCTCGTTGTGGAGATCTCGTACCCATTCGCATTCACCCCAGGGTTGCTTCCAGAGTTCATCATGCTCCAGGCGCGAGACCGATTTCACCGATAGGCCGCGATCCAGTGGGGGGGCGTCACGGAATTGAAATCCGAGACGCGAAAGGGAGATGAGCGGAGCGCCTCTCTTCTCGAGAGAGTATCGTGCCAATCCCTCATCGAGCTCGAAGCACAAGCGCAACTGGCCGTTGGGGGAACTCATCTCGTGGACTTCTGCGCCTGCAGTGCCAACTGAGATTGTTAGCATTATCAGAAGAAAAGTGAATGTTTTCATATTCATGTCGGGAGGCTGCAGCAGCCTAGTTGGGAAGTCAAGAAAACCTCACTACATCGCTTCAAAGTCTGGAGCAAAGTCTGTTATTATTTCCATCGAACTCCGCAGCAGGGAGCTTGGGATGTCGATGCACTGGATTATGCGGATCATTCTCGCCCTCGGAATCGCAGGAGTCCTGACGCCAATGTTTCCCGGCGAATCCAAGGTCCAAGCGGATCCGATTTCCTCGGATCGAAACACCATTACCTATATAGGGGGAGTGCTCGGGGTCACCGCTGATCCTGGCGAAACCATACGTATCTGGTGCAGCGATGATTTAGTTTACGTGAACGGCTTCGAGGTGGAGCACCCTCAGGGCGGGTGGGTCCGTTGCGATCAGATACAGAGAGTTTGGCTCTATGGCGGAACGGGTAGCACCACCATTAATCTGCGGCAGTCTGGCGGTGTGTGCTTAGATACCTTCACCTCTCTTGAATCAATCAGCATGTGGGGAAGCGATGAGCCGGATTCGGGCGAGGACACTGCGCTGGATTTCGACTTCGATTCGGTTTTCGACGGTAAGGGTGGAGACGACAACCTCAATCTCGGAGGCGGAAATGACACTGGCTACGGCGGCGAAGGGAACGACACACTCGCCGGCGAAGAAGGTAACGACCAACTCTATGGAGGGCCGGGCAATGACATCCTCGACGGGGGGCCTGGTGACGACACCTTGAATGCAGAAGGTGGTGGGGACAATCAGCTGTATCCCGGATTGGGAAGCAATGTTTTGATCGGGGGCAATGGACGTGACGCTTTCCATCCGGTCTACAATCCTTCGGAGCGCGAGTCCGTCACGAACACTTTTTACGATGATTGGGGTGAGGACACTCTCGATTTGTCCGGGTCGACCTCGGGCGGCGAGCTGAACCTGGGCCTGCTACATGTGGAGCAGGTGGTCGATGATTCGGGCCAGGTTTTCGTTCTGCACAACATGATCGAGCACTATATCGGATCGCCTCATGACGACCGACTTACCCTTCGCCCCCTGTCTGACTACGCACGCAACCTCGATGGCGGCGACCAAGCTGTTGCCGACGTCCTCACCATAGCAACCCTGGGTTTCAGCTACACTGATGACGGTTTCACGTTCAGTGTGTCGGGCTTCGAGCCCATCCACTATGAAAACTGGGAGACGGTCATAGTTGATACGACGCCGTCTCCCAGTGCAAGTTGGGGCACTGTCAAATCGCTCTACTAGTGCAATTTCACCACGCGCGTGGTGCCGTAGCCCGTAGGTGTTTTCAGTCTTAGAAAGTAAACTCCCGAGGAGAGATCGGGCAGTTCCAGACGGCTCTCGTGCCGACCTTCGCCACGTTCACCTTCCAGAATCTGCATCAAGCGCCGACCCTGCACGTCGTAGAGTTCGAGGCTCACCGTTTCCCGTCGGTCCAAGTTGAAGCTAAACCGAGATCCCGTTTGAAGTGGATTGGGAGAAACTTTCAAGTCCATGAGGCGAGGAGCGAAAGCATCAACCAGATCCGTACCCGTGGGATCATATAGCTGCCGCTCGTAGACTCCATTGCCGTGAGTGGCCGCGCGCATGAGCCGCCCGGCTGCGTAGACCTTCAGGTCATTGATCATGGTGGTGGGCATACCGATCATGAAGGGATGCCAGCTGGCGCCGTCGTCGGGTGAAACGTAAACACCCAAGTCACTACCCACGTAGATGATTTCTGGGTTGTCCGGATCCAGGGATATGGCCGAAGTGGGAATGTCGGGCAAGCCGGCACTGATGTCTTGCCATGTGTCGCCGCCGTCCGCACTCTTGAAAACATGTCCGGTGCCGAATCCCATAAAGGTTACATAGACGATGTCATAGTTCGTGGGATGAACGGTGATGTCGGCGGGGTAGCGATCGGGCAAGATTCCGGTGACGTTCGTCCAAGAGCCACCGCCATTTCGAGTGCGGAAAACGCTGGCCCTAGAATTGATGGGTGCGGTGCCCGCATAGACAATTTCCTCGTAACTCGGCGCAACGGCCATGGACAGGACGGGGTTGTTTCCGTCCAGCGAGGCCCCGCCGTTGGTGGTTGACCAGTTCGTCCCTTCATTCGATGTCCTGTACACGCGATTTCGCCCCGCGTAGAGTACGTTGGGGTTGCTGGGCGCCAGGACGAAGGGCGCTACGAAGGCCGTGGGATAGCTGGATCCCGAGGGCGACACTCCGCTCCAACTGCTGCCACCGTCGCGAGAGCGTTGCATGTTCAAGTACTGCCAGGATCCGTACATGGTCTCGTCGTTGTTTGTTTTGATGGCAGCCCAACATCCATCGCCGCCAATCACACGCCGCCATGCCACGCCGCCGTCATAAATGGCGGTGAGGTTATCCTGCATGCCACCGATGGCACGGTTCGGCCTGGACGTGGAGTTTGCAAAACCGTTGTAGAACTGCGTGGTCATGTAACCGCCAATGAGGCTCTGAAAGCTGTCACCTCCATCGGTGCTCTTGAAGACCCCACCATCGGAGGCAAAGAAAACGGTCTGCGGCCCTGTGGGATGCCAAAGCGCGAAGGGATGATCCCCATGGGCATAGGTGGACCCGCCGATGGGGCCTT
>JACNKJ010000352.1 GCA_014382085.1 bacterium | reverse complement strand
CAAGCACTGAGCATGGGCTTGACCTGGCTCGCGTCGCCCAAGATTCTGGCCTGTTCCGACACGTCTTCGTAGCTCGCACGGTCGAAGCTGCCCAGAGACTGGAAGCTCGGAAAGACCGGGGGCTCGTCGGAGGTGACGAAAGAAGTGTCGGGCCCGTCGATGACGTGCTCGAGCACCAAGTAGATTTCAGGATCGGAACCGAATTCGCGATGGACACCCAGCTTAAAGCCCATGTCCAAAGTATTCAGTAGGTTCAGATCATCACCCGCGAGGAATTCGATACGATCGTTTTCCTTCAGGAGGGCGAGCTTGCCTTCGACCGAAAGGATCTCAGGTTGGCTGAGCTCGAACTTGAAGAGCTTGTGCGCGCTCTCGCCGCTGATGGCCTGAGCCAAGGTAACAGGCTCATATGGATTCTCGATCTGCTTCTTCCCGCAGCCAGCCAGGGGAAGCGCGACCAGGGCCACCAGGGCCAGGGCCATGAGTCGGATGGACACACTCTTCCGTGTCATGAATGAAACTCCCTTCCTAAAGCACCATAATGCAAGCCGATGGGGATCTTCTGGTGAGGCCGATGAAAAATATCACCCGGATCCCTTCCCGTCAACACCCAAGGATGGAAGAGAGTGGATGAAGAGCATCTTCCGTCAATTGCGGTTGATGGCGAGGCGGGTGAATGCTATCAAACCGGGGCCGGTTTCCAGCCGACTCAGCCCCTTCCCTTCCGGAGGTTTCCCGCGTGTCCGCCCGAAATATCACCCTGATGCTCATCCTCCTGGCCGCTAGGGCGGCCCTGGCCGCGAACCAGGCCGAGGATCTGCCCGATTGGAAGCGCTATATCTGGAGCGATGTATCGGTGATTATGGAACCTTGGGAGAAATCCGCTTTCGTTCGGATGGAGGACCGGGATGAGCTCGACGAATGGCTCCGCCGCTTCTGGCTGCGCCGGGATCCCACACCCACCACCATCGTCAATGAGCGCAAGGAAATCCACGACATGCGCCTGGCCCAGGCCCGCCATCATTTCCCCGCTGATAAACTGGAGGGCTACGATCTGCGCGGGCGGGACCTGATCTTGTTCGGCTCACCCGATGAGCGCCTGGTGCACGACGACTGGTTCGACGAGACCGGCTACCATAACATCATCGAGAGCTGGATCTGGGTGGATCTGGAAATGCGGGCGGAGTACGAAGATCGCAATCTCGACGGCGAATACGAACTGGCCGCCCCCGTGGGGCCCTCCAGCCGTCCGGATGTGAGCGAACGCTACGCCGGGCAGTTCACCGAGCAAAGTGAAGAGGCCCGGATGCTGCTGCGCGAACTGAAGCTCAGCAATCCCCAGATCTATCAACAGATGGTGGAACAGTTGGCCCAGGGTGAGATTCAGGGCTTCGCCGACCTTCAGAATCAGTCCCTGGCCGCCGATCTGCTTGCGCCGAAACTGGCCCGCATGAAGGGCAATTATATCGATACGGTGCGCAAGGGTAAGGATCCCTACCATCACGACTTCCAAGCCGAAGCCCTCTGGGCTGTTTTTGCAGTAGACAATTTTCGCGCCCCGGGCGGTCAAACCCAGGTGGAAGTAAGCCACGAGGTTCGCACCCGGGATCTGCGTTTCGAATGGGATTTCGAAACCCGTCTCTATAGGGCCAAGCTTTTGCGTCGCGTGATCTTTTTCGATGAAAACGAGCAGGTAGTCTCCCAGAGCGAGGAGATTATTCCCATCGAGGCGGAGAACCTCGACCAAACCCGCGCGGCAACCCTACTGCCGGGGCTCAGCCCCCATCGGATCGACCCTGGGCCCTATCGCATGGCCCTGCGCCTGGAAGATATGGGCAGCGGTCGCCTACAGATTTTCACCACTTCCGTGGATGTGGAAGCATTCCCCGCGGATCAATTGAGCCTGAGCGATGTAACCTTCGCCTCCCTCATCGACGACATGACCCACACCGGCCCCTTCAATAAGGGCGACTGGTGGGTGAAGTCCCATCCCCTGCATGGCTTTGATCAGGGCGGCGAGATCCACTTTTTCTTCGAGATTTACGGCCTGGCTCAAGACGAGCAAAGCCTCAGCGATTACGCGGTTTCCTACCGAATTCGGCGCAAACACCCGGAAACCCGATCCAGCTGGCTCTGGACTCGCGAGGACACCGTGGGCAGTGAAGTAAGCGCCACCTTCCTGGATCGTCACGGAGAAGCGGTGGCCAGACACCCCTTGAGCCTGGCTGCCGACAGCTTCGCCGAGGACGCCTACGAGCTTCAGGTCGAGGTGACCGACCGCCTCAGTGGACAAAAAGCCAGCCGCCTGGCTTCTTTCAGTGTGTTGCCAGCAGGCAGCTTACGTTGAGAGACTCCTTTCCCAGAGTTGACATTCCGAAATTCCTGTGAAATGATGGGGCTAGGTTCTTTTGGGAGGTGCCGATGTTCCTACGAAAAATGCTAACAACCCTGTTGATTCTCGGATTTGCCTTTACGGCCCTGGCTCAAGAGGGAAGCATTCAAAAACCGCTCCGAATCGGATTCAATGGTGGAGATAGCCCCGGCATTATCCGGCTGAAGGCCAATGCCTTTACCGCCTTTTTGGAGGAGCACTGCGGCCTATTCCTCCAGCCAGTTATCGCTTCAAGTTATAGTGAGCTCATCCGCTTTATTGTGGAGGATCAAGTGGAATTCGCCTGGCTGTCGCCCCAGGGCCTTATCACGGCCGAGGACACTGCCGAGGCCAAGGTCCTGCTCAAGGCGGTTCGCGCCGGCCAGCCCTATTACTGGAGCGTCATCCTGGTTCGCAAGGACAGTGGTTTACGCGAGCTCAGCGACCTCAAAGGTAAAGATTTCGCCTTCACTCATCTGGGCTCGACCTCGGGATACGTGATCCCCAAAAGCAGTCTCCTGGGTCTGGGCATTGAGCCCGAGGACTTCTTTTCAGAAGTGGTTTTTGCCGGGGGACACCGCGACGTGATCAACATGATCCTCAGCGGACAGGTCGACGCGGGCGCCACTTTCGCCGATCATCCTCGCGGCTTGGTCGGCTCCTGGACCGACGAAGCCTTCCACCCCCGCGCGGAAGCGGCCAAGCTTCGGCCCATCTACATTTCAGAGAAAATCCCCGGCGACACCTTCACGGCCACCAGGAGTATCACCGATGCCAGTCCGGAAAAGGTCGAGAAGGTGGTCGCGGCACTGAAGGCCATGGGAGAGACGCGGGCGGGAAAGATCATCCTCACCGATCTCTACAACATCGACAGCCTCATGGACGCACAGAGCGAGGACTACCTGCCCGTGCGCGAGGCTTTCGAACGCGTCTTCCAACGCTAGCGTTTGAGAATGGCCAGGCTCTCCATGTGACGAGTCTGAGGAAAGAAATCGAAGAGATGCAGGGCTTCCAATTGGAAGCCCTTTGTCGTCCAGGCCTTGATGTCGCGGGCTAGGGTTGCCGGATTGCAGCTGATCGAAGCGATCTCCCGCACATCCAGGGGATCGAGCCAGTCCACCAATTCGGGAGCACCCTCACGCGGTGGATCCAATAATTGTTTGATCTCTGCCTTAAATTTGTAAGTCTTTTTACCTTCTGTT
>JACNKJ010000350.1 GCA_014382085.1 bacterium | reverse complement strand
AAATCCACGGGCTTCCACGGGGAGGGCAAAATCCTGGGGGGGAATCGCGCCGGGAAGAACGCCCTTTGGATGTTCGGCACCGATCGGGAGGGAGGCCGGGGAGGGGCGTTTGGGAAAATGCTGGGGGGTGAATTTTTCGCCCGGGCTGGAGGCAAGGGGAATCGGGTTCTCTTTGGCAAGGACCTCTGGGCGCGGGCCAGGACGTCTACTTCGTACTCATGGATAACACCGAGGAAGAGGACTACGTTCTCGCACGCATGGCGCCCACCCTTAGGCGCCGCTTCCGCGACAGTACCCTCGAGCGCTACCGCAAGTTTCTCCTCACGGGTCGCGAGAACAAGGGCGGTTCCAAGTATCTTTGGCGCAAGTACAACTTTTCGGTGCGCTATCCCAAGGAATACGTGCTGCTGCAGGACCGGCCCGATCTACAAGCCATAGAACTGCATCGCAAGGATCCCAGCCGTGGCATAGCCGTTTACTGGATGGATGATATGGATCGCGCACCCACGCTGGCCGACTCCACCTTTCTCATGGCTTTTCGCGCCGGCGTCGCCGATACGCTCTATGGGGACACCATGCTCGCCGGGGCGAGTCATTTCGAGGTTGACCTGCTGGGCGACCGAGAGGTAATCCGCCATCAGGGAGTCTGGCAAAACGAGGACGATCTCACGGGCGGTCCCTTCGTGGCATACTATTTCTACGACGAATCCCGCAAACGGATGCTGGCTCTCGATCTGTTTCTTTACGCACCGGGCCTGGAGAAGCATCCATACATGAGGGAACTGGAAGCCCTGGCCACCACATTCCAATTCTGAGGTGAGCATGCGATCTCTTCGCCTGGACCTGGGGGAGCGCAGCTAATCCATTCATATCGGCCATGACCTTTCAAGGCTTCTTCACAAGGAGCTTGAAGGTGGTCGCAGGGCTGTGGCTTTGGTGGATGCTCATCTGCCCGTGGTTCAGGCTGAGCGCTTGGACAGCTACCTGAGAGATATCCCTCGTCTGATTGTTCCTCGCGGCGAGGGAAGCAAAACCCTTAGCCACTTGGAAGGCTTTGCCAATGATCTTCTCGCTCTGGGCCTAGGTCGCGACGGCCTGCTTGTGGCTCTGGGTGGAGGTGTCACTGGCGACCTCTGCGGCACTCTCGCCGCCAGCTACTTTCGGGGAATTCCCTTCATCCAGATTCCCACGACCTTGCTCGCCCAGATTGATTCCAGCGTTGGAGGCAAGGTGGCCGTCAATCTTCAAGGCGCTAAAAACGCCATGGGATACTTCCATCAGCCCCGGGCCGTGATCGCCGATCTCGCTTTTTTGGATACACTTGAGGCGCGGGAGAAACGAGCGGGATTCGCCGAAATGATCAAGATGGCGGCCATCGCCGATGAATCTCTGCTGGACACCCTGGAGTCCAAGCTCGATTCCTTGCTCACGAAAAGCGGCGCCGAATTGGAAGCGGCCATCGAGCGCTCCTGTATCCTCAAGGCCAAGGTCGTGGAGCAGGACGAGCGTGAGTCCGGGCTACGTGAAATCCTCAATTTCGGTCACACCCTGGGGCACGCGGTTGAAAGCTCCGGTCTGGAGCCCACATGGCTTCATGGCGAATGCGTGGCTCTGGGCATGGTGGCGGCTCTCAGTCTGGGCGATTTATTGAATATGGGCGAGTCCGGCATGCTGGCCCGCATGGAGAACCTCCTCAGGGCGGCGGATCTTCCTGTTCGCTTGCCCAGGAACCTATCGCCCGAGAGAATCCTGGAGACCCTGAGCCATGATAAAAAGGCTCGTGAGGGAAAAAGCAGATGGGTCCTGTTAGAGAATTGGGCTCAGCCACGTTGGGGCCTGGATGTACCCGAAAAGGCGCTGCTTCAGGTCTTGGACCAACTGCGGTCTTGACCCCTTCAGGGCCTTACCTCTATTCTTGGCTAGAGGCCCAACGATCCATTCTTCAATACCTTAGTGGAAGTGATTTCAGTGAACTCTGAGCAGCAGAACTCGCCTGGGGGATCGTCGCCACTCTATGAAGCAGAGGTCAAGCTGCGCGAGGGCGACACGGAAAGGGCTCGACTATTGGCATCGGAGCACTCCGGTCCGGCGGCCCAGGTTTTCCTCGCTCGTCTGGCAGGACGCGTGGGTGATCCGACCCTAGCCGAAAAGCACTACCGGCTGGCCTTGGAGCAGGATTCAGGTAATCTCCCCGCACTCAGAGCCCTCAGTACCATGGCCATGGCGGGTGGACGAAACGATGAGGCCAGAACGCTTCTTGGCCGATGGGCCGCCGCGGATCCGGATGATCCCGAGCACGAGGACATGCTCGGGGAACTGGACTCACCGGATGATTTGCCAATGGCAGACACTGCAACCTTACCCGTTTCGGAGGAGCTCGAAGAGGTGCTCACCCGACCCGAGCCGCAGCAAGCCGCCAAGTTAGAGATCCTGGAAGGTGAGCTCATGCCCGCACCCAGCCTGGCCGAGCCCGATCTCTGGGACCTGGGCGATGAAGCTGCCCAAGGGCCCAGCAAGGAGGATGTTTGATGCCACGTCGCTTTTTGATCCTTCAGGGACCCAATCTCAATTTGCTGGGAAAGCGTGAACCTACGGTCTACGGAAGCCGCAGTTTGGAAGACCTTGAAGCCGACCTAGAAGAGTGGACGAAGACTCGGGATATGGAACTGGAGTTCGTCCAATCCAATAGCGAGGGCGATCTGATCAAGGCCTTGCATGAGGCCGAAGGGCGCTTGCATGGCGTGGTGCTGAATCCGGGCGGATTCACTCATTCCAGCGTTGCCTTGCGCGACGCCATCACCGCACTGACGATTTCCGTGGTGGAAGTTCACCTGAGCAATATCCATGGGCGCGAGAGCTGGCGGCGCCATTCCATGACCGCCGCTGCCTGTCGCGGTCTGATCAGCGGCTTCGGAGAAGAGGGTTATCGCCTGGCGCTCTTACATTTGGCTGGGCTGTGATTCCCCTTGCCAGTGCTCCCCTGCTCTCGTAGCCTGACGGAAGCCCTCGACTGAAAGGAGTCCCATGCGCGAGGCCCAAATACGGAAATTGATCGCTCTCCTGCGGGAACATGACGACATAGGCGAGATCGAGGCCTTTAGCGGGCCCTTCGGACTCAGCCGGATTCGCGTATCCAAGCAGACTTCGGCCATGGCTTCGGCGCCGATTGCCGCAGCTCCCACAGCTCAGGCCGCCCATGCAGTCGCTAATGTTGTCGAGAACGCCGAAGGATTCTACGAGGTCACCGCGCCCATGGTGGGAACCTACTACAGCTCTCCCAATCCGGGTTCGGATCCCTTTGTGCAAGAGGGGAGCAAGGTGCAGTCGGGCACAGTGCTTTGCATCATCGAAGCCATGAAGCTCATGAACGAAATCGAGTGTGGCGTCAGCGGCACGATTAAAGAGATCCTGGTGGACAACGGGGCGCCCGTGGAATTCGGCCAGGTTCTTCTGCGCATCCAAGAGGACTAACATGTTTCGCAAAATGGTGGTGGCCAACCGCGGCGAGATCGCGCTGAGAATCTTCCGGGCCTGCGAAGAACTGGGCATCGAAACCGTAGCCCTGCACTCGGAG
>JACNKJ010000056.1 GCA_014382085.1 bacterium | reverse complement strand
GAAGTGGATCTTATCGAAAAGGCTCTGAACAAGAGCGAAGGCAATCAAAGTCGTTCGGCGGCCCTGTTGGGTCTCGGACGCGACAAGTTGCGCTATCGTCTCAAGAGCTACAGAATCGGCAAGGTAGACTGATGCGGCGTCTGCTCTCGGCAGCGCTTTGCCTCTTGCTTTTCACCACGGCATGTTCCTACTACAATACCAGCAGTCGCGACCGATCCCTGCGCGGAACAGTGGCCATACCCCTGATGAGCAACGAATCCAGTCAGGCCGGCCTTGAGCTTGAAATGACTGAGATGTTGCGAGATGCCATCGAACAGGATGGCCTGCTCGATATCATTCCCAACAACTTTACCGCAGATTTCCTGCTGGAAGCGACCATCACCGAGTACGAGGAAAGCATTTCCTTTTCTACCCTGGCTGGATCCGCAGAAGAGTATCGATTGACCATGACCCTTCGCACATCTTTTCAGGTGCAGGTCGTGGGGCGCGATGATCTTCCTGAAAGCTGGGAAAGGTCCATTCGGGCTCAGGCCACATTCTATGTGGAGGGAAGTGAAGGTGGAGAATTCCTCACTCGTGAAGATGCGGAAACCCAGGTTCGCGAGCAGGTGGTGGAAGATATTCTCAATGGCATTTTCGGAGAATGGTAATGGCGACGGGAAGCGGCATGCCCCTGGCTCCCCTGAGCAATGATCTCGAGAAGGACAAGCGTCCCTACTACCTTTTCACGGGGGAGCAATCGTGGATCGTGGATGAGGCCGTGTCCCTGCTTCGCGCCCGACTGGAAACTGATCCTAACACGGGCTTTGAGTATCGCCGCCTGGAGATTCGAACGAGGTGGGAGGATCTCGAAACACTGCTGCGCAACTACTCCTTCTTCGATGGACCCAAGCTTGTGCATTTTGAGGTTCCGGGTGTCATCAGCGTTGATCTCAAAGATTCGCTGAATTCATTTCTGGAAGAGAGTCCCGGACCCAGCATTCTCTGCATCACCGCTCCCAATTTAACTCATCTCATAGCCGCCAAGAATCGAATCGGTAAGGCCAAGGGTTTAGCTCTGAAGTTCACGGCGCTCAAGGGCAAGGCTCTGGAAGATTGGACGCGGGCGGCGCTGAGAAGCAAAGATCTCGAGTTTCATCCCCAAGTGCCGGGTATGCTGGTGGATCGCCTTCCACCCGATCCCGGTGACATTGCGGCGGAAGTTGAGAAACTTGCTTTGGTGGTGGGGCCGGGTGGTCGGCTGGAAACGGCACAGGTCGAAAAGTTGGTGGCCGTCCACGCCGACTTGGACATCTTTCGACTTACGGACAACCTGTTACCTGGGCGGGAAAAGCAACTGCTGCAAACTCTCAGCGATCTTCTAGATTCTGGGAAGCTTGAACCTCCTGCGCTGATGGGGCTTCTTGCATCGAATCTGAGCCAGGTTCTCAAAGCGAGGGCTCTCATGGACATGGGATTGCCTCAAGGAGCTATTTTGGATCGAATGGGTGGGCATCCTTTTGCAAACCGCAAAGCCATGGAAAGGGCCGGGAAAAGCAGCCGCCGGGAGATCCTCGCCTTGATCCTGAATCTCCAAAAACTGGACGCCAAGTTGCGACGCGTGAAGAAGTCCCAGGGGCGCATGCTTATGGAAAGCACCCTCCTCGAGGCCCTAAGTGGACATATTCTAAGTTCTTAGGGAACTTGTGGGATCCCCCCCATGTTGTCTATATTCCTTTCCCTCATCAATTACGTTTCCACGAGGTTAATCATGCGACGCCTTCTGCTCATTCTGATCCTGGTCACACCCACATTGCTCTTGGCGGCAAAAGCTGAAAGGGACAGCCTCTGGTACAAGGGGCATGAGTACCGGCAATGGATCTATGATCAGAATTCCATCAGCAACAAGAACTCGAATTTGGATCCAAAGATCGGTTTTTTGGAGGAAGGACGCATTCGCTACCACGAGGATCAGGTCTACTTCTATGACAACATCGACTTGGCCATACAGATAGCCCATGAAACCGGTGTTCCTCTGGCTTTTTATCTGTTCGATCACACCTGTCGCACCTGTCTTTACAGATTGCCGGTGCTTTACAGGGATGCGGAGGTTGTGGAGCAGAGCCGAAAATTCATCAATGTCTATGTGGAACTTCCGAGGCAGCAAAGACAGGCTTCCCAGTTGGGCATGATGAACGCCAGTCTCACGGTTCAATTTTTCTTGCCCAGCATGAGGCGCCTACGCGTTTTGGATGATGCAGAAAAAGACAATCTACTGGAGACCTACCGCCTGATGCTGAATTACGTGGAAAATCTCAGCTTCGAAGAGAGATTGAATCGGGAACTTGAACTAAAAAAATCGAAATCTAAATATCGGTAAACGAAATCTATAGATACGAAAAGGGCTGCTCCGCGGGGAGCAGCCCTTTTGCGATTCTAATTATAGACTAGAAAGGCATACCCGGGAATCGTGCAGGCAAGGTGGGCAGACCGTTAATCTCGGTCGTGCTCCGAGGCACGGTGGGCATGGTTGCGGGCGATAGATTCGATCCATACGCCTCATTGATGGTCTCGATGAACTTCTCCGCGATCAGGGCATAGCCGATGTTGGAGGGATGTACTCCATCCAGGCTGAAGAGCCCGCCGGTCACAAAGGTGGTGCTGTATTCTTCGCCGTTGTACTCGGCGCCGTTTGCAGCCACATCCTGGAAGTAGTCGTTGATCTCGACCACCGGAACGTCCATGCCGCCGGCCACCGAGTGGATGACGGTGTTGTAGTCGTCGGTGGCTTGAAGGATCGCGTCTTTCTCAGAGTCGACTAAAGTCAATCCTCCGGGCACCGGCTGGCCTGCTTGAGGGAATGCCAACGGTAGAGCGGCCTCTGCTTCCGCCTGAGACCAATCCGGGTTTTGAGACATAAGCAGACCGATCAAAATGGGAATGGGAATGCCCATTCCTTCTTCCAAATCTGGGGTCATGCCCTCATCCGCACTGTCATAGCTGAGAATGCCTAAGCAGACGAGATCGTCGTTGCTGAGCTGTCCCACATCTTCAGAGATGTACCCGACAAGCTGGATACCATCAGTAAAGGGATCACCGTCCACCGGGTTGCCTTCCGGATCGATCACGAACCATGGCACTGTGGTGAAGTAGGGGATGCTGGTCACGTAGGGCAGATCCGCCGTGACGAACTTGGCATTGGGAAGATCCGTGACGAGACCGCCTAAAATGCCCGTGTAGAGTTCACGGAAATTGAGGGGGCCGCCATTGTCTTCCGCCGGATAGAAGGGCGCACCAATGCCTGAAGTGGCCGGCAAAAGCAGTTCATTGTTGCCGATCCAGACGCTGGCGAAGGTGGGCTGGGCCAGCTTCGCAATTTCCACTGCGGGCAGATCATCCGCGGCGCCGCCGAAGGCGGTCCAGGGAATGGATCCGTTCCGAAGGATCATGTCGAAGTAGGCGTTGGGCTCACCGATCTGTGCCGTGAAGCAGGTGGTCTGATCCATGGCGAAAAGCAGATCATAGGCAGTGGACCCTGGCACACCCATGTTGTGATAGGGGCCCGTCAGATCCGCATTGAGCAGAAGTTCCAGAGG
>JACNKJ010000094.1 GCA_014382085.1 bacterium | reverse complement strand
TCCCATTCTCAATCCTGAGGGATACATCTTCGTGCAGACGGGGATCGACAATCCTTGGTGGCGGAAAAATAAACGGGACAATGATGAAGACGGTGTGTTTGAAGGAGTGGTGAACGAGTATTGCGGTTCAAGCTATCCCAGTTTTCCCGATGGTGTGGATCTCAATCGCAACTACGCCGAGGGGTGGTTCACCGCAGGCAGTGGGGCGGAATGCAGCATTGTTTATCGAGGCCCTTCCGCCATGTCCGAAAATGAAGCTCAACTTCAGCAGATGCTTTTTGAGCGCGAACACTTCGTTGCTGGCATCAGTTTTCACAGCTACAGCGAATACGTGGGATACTGCGGCGAAGATGCCGCCGGCATCCAACTTGCCGAAGACATTGCCGCGTCCATCCACAAAGAGGGTAGCGGCTATTACACCACCGACTATTTCTACGGCAATGGCCAGAGTTACAATTGGATGTACTGGGAGCACGGTTGTCAGGCCTATCTCATCGAGACGGCTACCACATTCTTCCCCAACGGCAGCGCACGCATTGCGGCCATCGTGGAAAGCAATCAACACGGTATACGCACGCTAATGGATCGCGTTCACGGAAATGGGATTCGCGGGCACGTCTACGATGCCAGCACTCTCGCGCCTCTCGTTGCAGAGTTGACCCTATCCGGCGATCCAGCGATCAATCATCCTCGTAGAAGTGAAGAAGTCTATGGTCGTTTTACACGCCTTCTGGAACCAGGTAGCTACAATCTCACAGTGAGCCTTGAGGGATATCATGACCAGGTTTACGAGAATCTTCAGGTCTTGGGGGGAGCGCCTATTGAGCTAGAAGTTCCCCTGTACCCGCTTTCTTCATCAGTGGATGAACAAGCTGGGCGTATCGTTCTGCTACAGAATTATCCGAATCCATTCAATCCACAAACAACCCTTCGCTACACACTCGCTCCGGGTAGTGAGGGTGTTCAGGTGGAACTATCCATCTTCGATATGGGTGGGCGGCGAATTCGATCGTTCCGTGAAATGAGCCATGGCGGGGGTGTGCACGAGATAGATTGGGATGGCCGCAACGAGGAGGGCACCGAATTGAGTTCGGGCGTCTATCTCTGCACCATCAAGGCGGGAGATTGGACAAGCAGCACTAAGATGGTGCTGGCACGCTAGGCTAAGAATTCGTGTCCTTTGAATACATGCGATCGATGAGGTCCTTGTACTTCTCATGAATCACCCGGCGCTTCACTTTCAAGGTCGGCGTGATCTCGCCAGCCTGCATTGTGAATTCCTTGGCCATCAATGTGAAGCGTTTGATCTTCTCAAAGGGCGCCAGTTGCCTGGACTGACGCGTGATTCGCTCGGTCATGTGACGAATGACCTCGGGCATGCGCACGAGATCCTCGTGCGACTCGAAGTGCAGCTTCTGTCTTTTCGCCCATTCACTGAGAATATCGAAAGACGGGACGACCAGGGCGCTGATGTATTTGCGACTGTCTCCCAAAACCGCCAACTGATCGATAAAGGGATCCTTGCCCACCACGGTTTCAATCCATTGGGGAGCAATGTTCTTGCCGCCCGAGGTGACGATGAGATCCTTGATGCGATCGGTGATGATCAAGAAACCATCTTCGTCGAAGTGTCCCACGTCGCCGGTGTGGAACCATCCATCGCTGAAGACTTCCTCGGTGGCTTCAGGTTTGTTGAAGTAGCCGGACATCACATTGGGGCCCTTGGCGAGTATTTCTCCCGACTCGGCGATCTTCAATTCCACGTTGACCACCGGTTTTCCCACCGTGCCGAACCTGAACTCACCGGGAGCATTGGCCGTGAGCATGGGAGCTGTTTCCGTGAGGCCGTAGCCCTGGCAAATGAGCAATCCTGCCGCGAAGAACATTTCTTCGATTTCCTTGGATAGAGCGGCTCCACCCGAGGCCATGAACTTCTTGGGTCCACCGATAACTTCGCGCAATTTCGAGAGAACTAATTTATCCGCCAAGGCATGTTGGCTTTTGAGTAGGGGCCCTGCTCCACCGTTTCGAATTTTGCGTTCGTACCTACCGCCCACATCCAAAGCCCAGTGGAAGAGTTTTTGTCTGTAGGCGGGGGCGGTTTCGAGTTTGTCGAAGATGCCCGCGTAGATCTTCTCGTAGAGCCGCGGCGCGCTAGCCATGATGTTAGGCCCCGCTTCCACCAGGAACTTGGCGATACGTCGAGGGTCAGGGCAGAATGAGTTTTTCGCGCCACGGAGCAACACGAAGAATGTCCAAGCTCTTTCGAAAACGTGGCTGAGGGGAAGGAAGCAGAGGGAGCGGTCTTCGCTCGTCACGTCGTAGTTCCTTTCCAAAGTCTCGAACTGATTCACGAAATTCTCGTGGGCGAGCATCACGCCTTTGGGCTCGCCCGTGGTCCCCGAGGTGTAAATGATGGTGGCAAGGTCCGTAGGTTTGGCGTCGTCGGCACGAAGGTCGCACTCGTCCTGAGTGTCAGAGCTCATGCCGGCTTTGATGAATTCGGGCATAAGCATATCGCCCTCTCGACCCAGATCCGTGCGGCCCTCAAGAGCGATGAGCACTTCGGGTTTTCCGCAGGCTTCACGAACGGCGGAAAGTTTTTCCATTTCGGAACCGGAACCCGCGAAGGCGATGCGCACATCGGCATCTTCGATGATGTATTGGGCTTGCTCCACGGTACTCGTCGCGAAGATGGGAACGGTCACGCCGCGAATGCTCTGAATGCCGAGGTCGGCGAGCACCCAATCGGGGCAGTTGGGCGCGAAGATGGCGACCTTGTCACCCACCTGCACACCCAGATCCACCAGCTTGCGCGACACTGCGGCAATCGTTTCATCCATTTCGCGGTAGCTGATCTCATGCCAGCGTCCCACGATCTTGTGGCGCAAGGCGGCAGACTCGCCGAATTCGCGAGCGTTGGCACGAATGCTCAAGGCGATGTTATTCACGGCAACTCCGATGGATAGGAGTGGGCGATGGGGACTTAGCGATCCTGCCACATTTGGGGCAAATCCACAACGCATGGACAGAAAAAACCCTCCCCCCGGAAGGGGGAGGATTGTTCAGGTTCAGGTTCAAGTTCAAGTTCTATTTCAGCATCAACATCTTCTCAGTGAGAACCTGATTCTCGGCTTCC
The DNA here is from genome assembly GCA_014382085.1 of bacterium. Taxonomy (GTDB): domain Bacteria; phylum Krumholzibacteriota; class Krumholzibacteriia; order JACNKJ01; family JACNKJ01; genus JACNKJ01. The sequence continues at coordinate 15,425 of JACNKJ010000094.1, read as the reverse complement.
AGTTTGTAGAAGTAGAGTCCCGAGGCCATCTGACGACCCTTGTCGTCGCGGCCATCCCAATCCACGCTGTAACGACCGGCGCCCATATGCCCGTCGCTTAGAATGGTCACGGCGCGACCTCGAACATCGAAAACCGTCAGCTTCGCTTGCCCAGACTGGGCGAGAGCAAAGGCGATGGTGGTTTTCGGGTTGAAGGGGTTTGGGTGATTTTTCGCCAAGGCGAGCACAGCCGGAGGGTCTTCCGAATCCGTGGGATCGAAGAGCACCTCGATGCTGATGGGCACGATCACCGGATCGCCCGCATTACTGCTGATGGTAAGAGTGGCCTCGTAACTGCCCTCGGGAAGCCCCGTGGCGTCGAAGGTCAACTCGAGGATGTCCATCTCGCCTTCCGGAACGTCGCCCGAAGTCGCCGCCATCTGAACCCAGGTGAGCGGGCGATAGATGGTGAATGCGCCATCGCTGGTGTCGGTGGTGGCAAGGTCATTTACATCGCAGACCTTGATGCGGCAGTCCGCGCTGATGGGACCTTCCACGATCCAGCCGAAGTGACCCGTGCCCGCGGGAACCGAGGCCGCCAGAGCTTCCCAGCCGCCGATGCCTGTGCGGCTCAGCTCGATCATCACGTTTTCGGGACCGCCCCCGGCCGCCCACTGGATGTCCAGCATCTGGCCGATGGCCAGCATCTCGCCACCATTGGGCGAAATCACATTCACATTGGGTCCGAGTGTGGTGATGATGATCTCGCCTGAGACCTGGTGCGGGTCGCTGCCCCAAATGTCTCCCTGTATGGTGTAAGGGATGACCACCTGATCACCCATGCTGTTGAAGGTCAGGTTGATCACCGCGACACCGGTCTCGTCGGGGTAGATCTGCCCATATCCGCCGTTGGGATCACTCCAAACGCAGTGGGCGGCATCTCCGGTTCCACCTGTATAGACTAGGTCCCCCGCGCTGCCGCCGGTCATGTCCGATGCCGTGTTCAAGGCAACACCCGAGGGCAGGTCCATTTCGAAATTGGAGATCCACTCGCTGTCGTCGCTGCCGTTGAAGACCGAGAGAGTCAGGTCGAGGGTTGATCCGGGAAAGACCGCCGAGGGGTCGGTCCAGGCATAGGAACCGGTCATGTTTCGGCCGGCATCCCGTGGGAAATTCGGATCTTCCATGCTGATGGAATAGTAGAGGGTCGATCCGTTTTCGCCGTTGTTGGCGATGTACAGGTTATCGGTCTGCACGTCGTCCTGCATCATCACCTTGTTGAAGAATGATGGGCTCACCTCGCAGGTCGGCAGAAGTCCGTCGCCCACGAGAACCTGCGCCATATGGGTGACCTTGTTGTAACCGGTTACCGTGAGTGTGATCTCGTTGCCGGGTGTGGGCAGGTCGCCGTCGAAATAGACCTGTGCCACGCCGCCGGCATCGGCGAAGGCCGATCCGATGTAGGCGCCTTCAAAGCTGACTGCGGCGAGATTGCCCGGATCGGTATTCACGGTGAAGTAGGCCATGAGTGGGTCGACTGTAGCGAAATGATCGACGCTGGCCAGGCTCGGCGCCATGCTGCGAACACGCAGACTGGGATCGCCGAAGATGGTCCAGTTCTCGAACTCGTTCACCCCGCTGCTGCCGTATTCATCCATCATCAGACAGGAGCCGTTGAACCAAAGTCCGCCGATGGTGCGTTTGGCGTCGGCCACGAGCAGATCGACGGCCTCGTCCTGTGCGCTCATGGGCGGGTTCCAGCTCTGGCTGATGTAGGACATGTAGGCTGCGATGGCGCCCGTGGGCTCGCCGCCGTTGGTGGCGCGCAACCAGGCTTCGCCGAAGCAGGTGCCGCCGGTGAAGGTTCCGTTGTTGCAGGCCACGCTGCAGATGAAGGGCAGCATGTCATTGTTGACCAAGGCGTTCACGCTTGTGTTGGAAAAGCCCGTGCTGCTCCATGAAGTCGTGCTGCCATGGCCCGTGTAGTTGACGATTCCGCGGCCGGCGTTGAGACCACTGGCCACCTGGGCGGAAGTGCCTGTGGGGTCGTAGATCTGGTCTACGCCGAGGTAGCCGTAGCTGAGCAGTTTCCCGCGAATAACGTCTTCATGGTCGTCGTCGTATTCACCGTCATCGCCGGGGCCCTGGTTGGAGGCCACACCCATGCCGTACTGCATCCACGATTCACCGAGAGCCACATCGCGTTCGTACTCGATGCTGCGCTCGACCTGAGTGGCAACCTGTGCGGTGTTTTCCGCGGAGAAGCGTCCCACGAAAATGTCTGGATAGCTGTCGTCGCCCGCCACCAATGAGTACATGGGGTCGGACCCGCCATCGGGCAGGGGTATCTCGCCGGCATCACCGACGAGGAGTACGAAGGTCATGCCGTTGCTATCGTAGTAGTTCTGAATGTAGCTCTTGATCTGCGCCCCCGTGGAACCCACCGATGAGACATAGACGATATCCGTGGGAATGCCCATCTGATTCTTCCAGTCCACGTAAGGCAACATGGCGCTGTGGAAGGCGTCGTAGGTGATGACCAGCATAGCACCCACCTCGGGCACCGAGACATATCGGTCATTCAACTGGTCATAGTTGACGAAGTGATTCGAATAGATCTTGGCGAATTCCGCGTCCAGCGCATCCGGACGGGACTCCAGACGATTCACGAAGCTCTCGCCGTCACTTTCGATCTCCACCACGATTTCCGTGTATACGCGAAGGGTCCCAGTGGCCGGATTGTACTGGAATGGATTGAGTTCCACGACCAGCCCGCGCACATCCCGCATGATGTAGGGATCGCCCAACTTGGCGATTTCCGCAGGGAACCAGGCATCGCTTTCATAGAAGCGACTGAATTCATAGCTCACCATTTCAGGGTCCATCGAACGGCTGATGGTCCCCTTGGAGGGGGCGATGTCCATGCCGGAGAAATCCCTGAAATGGGACTCCACCACGCTCACCCTCATGGCCGCGTCATCGGCAATGGCGATGGAGCGGCGCAGGGCTGGCAGGGCCGGCAAGCCGCGCTGCTGGTGGAGGGGCAGATCTTCAAGACTGAGGGCCGTCCATGGGGCACCATCAATAATGAGGCCATCGGCCTGGAAACGGTTAAGTTTCAACTGGATACGGGTGCCGCTGTCATCCGATCCCAGTAGTTGCATCTGCCAGTCGTCCTGGCCATTGGCCAATTCGATGTCGGCCGCTAGGGCCGGAAGTACGAGTGCCAAACATAGCAGTCCGGCGAGAGTGAGACCCTTCATGATCCCCCTTGTGGGTGCTGAGCCCAAGTATTCAGATAAGAAAGTCGCAATACCATTCTACCATGGCAGATGCATTGATTACAACGGTTTAGCTGTTCATCCGCCAGAGCTTTCTTGGACGATTCTTTTTGGAAAAAGAGGCCCTAAATGGTAGAATAGGCAGGTCAATTTCCATTCCTCAGGGTGCAAGACCAATGGAGGTTCCCCATGGAACGTCACCTAAGTCGGAGGCCTCGTTTCCTTTCCGGTCTCTTTAGTATTCTCCTACTCACATGTTTCGTTCCTTTAGCGGGAGCCGAGTGGATCGATCTGGGCGGCGACGATTTCGAAGTTCGCCTCATCGAATCCGACGGGCTGCGCACGGTCTACGAGATCACGGTGGGCGGCTTCGATGCCGAGCCGGTCTTGATCGATGGCGAGACCTATTATTCCATCGGCCTAGCCGGCGAAAGCGTGGATCTCGAGGCCGGTTATCCTGCGCTGCCGGACGTTCGTCGCGCGGTGATCATTCCCAACGATCGCAAGGTCGCGCTCACCCTACTCGAAGTGGAGTCGGTGGATCTTCCCGGCATGCCGGTGATACCTTCCAAGGGCAACCTGCTGCGCTCGGTGGACCCGGCCACAGTGCCCTACGAATTCGGCGACATTTACACGAACGGCGAGATCTGGCCCATGTCGGCGGCGGACCTGGACGCCCCGCACATCCTTCGCGACTATCGCGGCGTGATGGTGGACGCCAACGTTTTCCAGTATCTGCCCCAGACCCAAACTCTTCGCGTTCACACCCGGATGCTTCTGGAAGTGAGCCCGGCGGGAGTGGGCGACATCAACGTTCTCAATCGCGCAAGTGCGCCTGAGAAGATGGACTCCCAGTTCGCCAAACTCTATGAAGGACACTTCCTGAACTTCGGCGCCGGCGATCGCTACACGCCGGTGGTCGAAGACGGCAGCCTTCTCATTGTGGCCTACGACGCCTTCGTCGCGAACATGCAGCCCCTGGTGGATTGGAAGATGCAGAAGGGCATCGACACCAAGCTCGTAAGCACGAGCGAAACGGGTACGACGGCTACTCAGATCATGGCTTACATTCAGAACGAGTACAACACGAGCAATCTCGGTTACGTACTCCTGGTGGGCGATGGCCCTCAGATTCCCATCCCCAGTGGTGGTTCTGATCCCATGTACTCGCTATTGGCCGGAAGCGACAGTTATCCGGACGCTTTCATAGGACGCTTCTCCGCCGAGAATGCTACTCAGGTGGACACGCAGGTTGAGCGGACCATTCACTACGAGCGTGATGTCGCGGGTGGTGAAAACTGGATGCAGTACGGCATGGGTGTGGCCTCCAATGAGGGTCCCGGCGATGACGGCGAATACGACAATGAGCATGAGGACGTCATTCGCGGTAAACTTCTGGGTTACGGCTACTCCGGCGTGGATCAGATCTATCAGCCGAGTGGGACAGCGGCGCAGGTTAGCTCTGCCCTCAATGCCGGTCGAGGTATCGTCAACTATACGGGCCATGGCAGCACCACATCCTGGTCCACGACGGGTTTCTCGAACACCCACGTGAACGCCCTTGTGAACGACGACATGCTGCCCTTCATCTGCAGCGTGGCGTGTAACAACGGTACCTTCACGAGCACGACCTGTTATGCCGAAGCTTGGCTGCGCGCCACCAACGGCGGAACGCCAACAGGCGCCGTTGCCACTTACATGTCCTACATCAGCCAGAGCTGGAATCCGCCCATGTGCGGTCAGGATGAAATTGTGGATCTGCTCGTAAACGACCAGATGCGCACCATCGGCGGCCTCTACTTCAACGGCTCCTGCCAAATGATCGACGAATATGGTAGCAGCGGTGTGAACGAATTCGAAAACTGGACCATCTTCGGTGATCCTTCTCTAGCCGTACGCACCATGCAGCCTTCGGCCATGGTCCTGAATCATTCGGGGGCGCTCTTCATCGGCATGGGCACCTACGACGTGAGTATCCCCGGACTGGAAGGTGCGCTCTGCGCGCTATACGCTGATGGCGTGCTTTACGGTTCTGCCCTCACCAATGCGGCCGGCGTGGCGACCATCACCATGGCCGAGCCTCCGGCTTCACCCATGGGCCTGACCTTAACGGTTTCGGCCTACAACAAAATCACCGCAGTTGAAGCGGTGGAAGTGCTGCCGCCCAGCGGTCCCTATCTCGTGTTCAACGATTGCACGGTTTCGGACGATGACGGCGACAACGATGGCATGCTCGATGAAGGCGAAGACGTGGGTATTTGGGTTAGCGTCGAAAATGTCGGCGTTGATCTGACCACAGGCGTCTACGGCCTTCTCAGCAGTGACGACGAATTCGTGACCATCGTCGAGGGCGGCCGCAGCTTTGTCGATGTTTATCCCGGCGGCACCGGCAGTTGCATCGAGCCCTTCCTGGTTTCGGTGGCGGGCGACGTTCCCGACGGCCACCTGGTCAGCTTCGATTTGGAAATGCAGTCCGACCAGGGCAACTGGGATATGAGCTTCTCCCTTAGCGCTCAGGCGCCGGTTCTCGCCTGCGGAGCCCTAACAGTTGTGGACCTTCCCTACGGCAACGGTAGCGGTACGGCCGATGCCGGTGAAACCATCACACTGCGCATGATGGTAGGCAATACCGGCAGCTCGGACTGCGGCGCTGCTCTGGGGACGCTCAGCTGCAGCGACATCAACGTGATCATCCACGATGCCGCCGGCGCCTGCGCAGCCATTCCGGTGGACGGCGAAGCGCTTATGGCCAGTTTCGAAGTTGAAATTCTCGCGGGATGTCCCGAGCCCTCCAGCATAGTTTTCGAGCTTTTGGTGGAAGGTGAGAGCGGATATTCAGCCCTTGTCGACTTTGAGCTGCCCGTGGGAGGCTGGTTCGACGATTTCGAAATTGATCGCGGTTGGACCGTTGGCGCGCCCGGTGACGATGCGGCCACCGGCATCTGGACGCGAGTTGATCCCATCGGTACCGAGTACAACGGTTATCAGATCCAACCCGAAGATGATCACACGCCCGCGCCGGGTACCATGTGCTTCGTGACGGGCCAGGGTAGTGTGGGTGGAGCCGTTGGCGAGAATGATGTGGACGGTGGTACAACCACGCTGCTCAGTCCGGTCTTCAACTTGGCGGACGCCACTTCGGCCACTCTCAGCTACTGGCGCTGGTATACCGAAGACAAGGGCACCAACGCGGGTGACGACTACTGGGACGTCGACGTCACGGCCGACGGCGTTAACTGGGTGAGCCTTGAGCACACCAACGTATCGGATGAATCTTGGGTCCCCATGAGCTTTGAACTCGGCGAATTCGTTGCCCTAAGCTCGACCGTCCAACTGCGTTTCATTGCCTCCGACGAGGGTGCCAATTCTCTCATGGAAGCTGCGGTGGATGATGTCTTGCTCAATGCCCAGTGGTCCATCCAGACGGATGTGGACGAGAGCGCCATTCCTGCGCGTCTGGCCCTTGGTGCGAACTTCCCGAACCCCTTCAACCCGAAGACGACCCTGCGTTTCGACCTGCCCGAAAAGGGACAGGTGGATTTGGCGGTCTACGATGTTCGCGGTCGACGTATTGCGACCATCGCATCGGGAATGATGGATGCGGGTAGCTACGAGCTCATCTGGAACGGTGTGGATGAATCCGGCAAGCCGGTGGCCAGCGGCGTGTACTTCAGCCGCATCGCCTTTGGCAAAGATGTGCTGACCAACAAGATGATCATGCTTAAGTAAAAAGAGGGAGGGGTGAATCCCTCCCTCGTTCAAGCTTCACATTTCACTCGGGGAGGGTTCACACCCTCCCCGTTTTTTTTTATACGGGTAAGGAGCCATGATTCACCGTTTTCGGTTCATTGCTTGGGCGCCGAGTGCAGGCTTGCCTGGCGTCCACCCGGGTGGACAGCGACTTCCCCATATTCCCTTATGGAAAGCGAAGCGGCTCCCCGAGACGCGACTTGCGAGTCTGCGAGCCGGAGCGCGAGGGGAGGCCGCGAGCCCTTGAGTTAACAGCGTTTATCCGGTTTTGCCCGCCAGGTCTATTCTTGAGCAAGTAGTCCGAAATATGGTAAAATCCAAAAGTTGAAACTCTACCCGCAAGCTCAGCGGGATTGTTGAGCAAGGGATCTTACCGGAAGGGGAGGGTGAGGCATGCACCTCATGAATAACTTGGGCACAGCCGGAAGGCGCCTGTTGATGGCGTTTGTACTTTCGGCCTTTTTTATGACCGGCATTGCCACCGCTGCGATGATCACGGTGGACTTTGAATTCTCCGCGCCTGAAATAACGGCGCTGAATGATTACTCCAGTATCACCATGGATGGTGCTTGGAGTGTGGGCGAACCGGGCATGCCGGTCTTACCTCGCGCGGGAGCAAGCGTATTGATTCCGCCCGGCGAGAAAATAGTGTCGATTGAGGTGATCCCTCAGGAGTGGATTGCTCTTAACGGAAGCTATGTGATCGAAGCCGGTCAGAGTCAGTATCCCTTGAGTTTTAAGGGCGACGTGAAACCGGATCTTCCCAACTCCACAATCTACGCATCCGATGCGCCTTTCCCCGGTCGCTTGGCCGATGATCCAATCAGTGGACTGTATCGCGGTTACCGAATCGCAAACTTCGCGCTGCATCCGGTGGAATACCTGCCAGCCTCGGGACAGCTTAGCTACATGACCCGCTGCGAACTTCGCATCTTTACCGAATATGATGCCGCGTCCCTGGAAGAGAGCCGGGCCATGATTCGTCATGACCTGAGCACCATGATGCGACTTGAAGGTCTCGTGGACAATCGAAACGAGATCGCCACCTACTCGAATCTTGAGCGTGGTCCCTCAAGCCGATCCCTGGACGCCGCCGATGGCATCAAGTACCTCATCGTGACTTCCGATGCCTACGCGCCTTACCTGGGCGACTTTGTCACCTTCCAGACCGAACGCGGGCTGAAGGCTGAAGTCTTCCTCAAGGACTGGATCAACAGCGAATACACGGGCGGCGACGAGCAGGAGCGAATCCGGAACTTCATCGTCGACGCCTATGCCACCTGGGACACGGAGTACGTGCTTCTGGTAGGCGACAGCGGACCCAGCGACGGCATTCCCCACCGTGGCATGTACGCCTATGCCTACAGCACAACGGAGACCAACCTGCCCAGCGATCTCTACTACGCTTGCCTCGACGGCACCTGGAACGACGACGGAGACGGCTACTGGGGCGAGGTCGGCGAGGCGGATCTCTATCACGAATTGGGAGTGGGGCGCGCAGCGGTTTCATCGCCAACTGAGCTTCAAAACTGGATCGTGAAGCAGATGCGCTATCAGACGGCTCCCGTCGCTGGCGAGTGCACCAACGCAATCATGGTAGGTGAACTGCTTTGGAGCGAGCCCACCTGGGGCGGCGATTATAAGGACGAGATCCTTTTCGGCGCCAGCACCTGGGGCTACACCACCGAAGGTTTCCCCGATCACATGAACGTGGACACCCTCTACGATCGCGAAGGAACCTGGAGCTCCTCCACGCTCATCGGAATCATGAACAACGGTTTGAACATTCTCAATCACCTGGGTCACTGCGACTACACCTACATGATGAAGTTCTACAACAGCAACGTTCCGAACTTCACCAACGACGGAATCAACCATAGCTACAACTTCATCTATAGCCAGGGTTGCATGTGTGGTGGATTCGATCAGGATTCCATCAGCGAGAATCTCAACAACGATGTGCACGGCGCCGTCGCCCTCATAACCAACTCCCGCTACGGCTGGGGACAGCATGAGAGCACCAACGGCTCCTCACAGTATTTTGATCGCGAATTCTTCGATGCCATGTTCGCCGAAGACATTTACCCGCTGGCGGACATGAACAACGACTCCAAGGAAGATGTAATCTGGAACTTGGATTTCGGCGCCAATCGCTGGTGCTTCTATGAACTGAATCTCTTCGGAGATCCGTCCATGCATCTGTGGACCGACACTCCCGGCAATCTTCTGGTTACTTTGCCCGGCGTAGTCTTCATCGGTCAGCCCGAGATGGAAGTTATGGTGACGGATGCCGGCACGCCCTTGGAAGGTGCCCGCGTCTGTGTTTACACGGACGACTATTCGGTCTATGCCACGGCCCACACTAACGCCTTCGGCGTGGCTGTCCTCGAGCCCGGGGCGACGGCTCCTGGCGACCTGAACGTGAAGATCGTCGCTCACGATTTCTTCGAGTATTCGGGCATGGTTCCCATCCTTCCTCCGGAAGGCCCCTATTTGGTCTTCGATCATTGCCTGATCTTCGATGAAGACGGAGACAATGATGCCACCTTGGACGAAGGCGAAACCGTGGATCTGGACATCTGCATTGAAAACGTGGGTGTCGAGGCGACTCATGACGTGGTCGGCACCTTGAGCTGCGGCGACGGATATGTGAGCATTCTCGTAGACACACGAGATTTCGGTGACATTCCTAGCGGCGGTCTGGGAACTTGCATTCTTCCCTATGAGATCTACGTCGACGGCGCAGTGCCCGATGAACACGTGATGCAATTCACCATCACAATGATGTCCAACGAAGGCATGTGGGAATCGACCTTCTACCTCACAGCCCAGGCCCCCGTGCTCTCAGCGGGGGCCCTCACGGTGATCGATTTACCCGGTGGCAACGGCAGTGGAAACGCCGATGCGGGTGAGACCGTGAGCCTGAGGGTGGAAATCCTGAACAACGGACATTCAGCCGCTGAAAATCTAGTTGGTGTCATCGGCACGATGGACCCGAACGTGACCATCCTCGACGGCGGCGGTACTTGCCCAATAGTTCCGGTGGACGGCGCGGGGCTGATGACTGAATTCGAGGTCGAGATTCTTTCGACTTGTCCCGAGCCCTCGAGCATTGACTTCTTCTTCAATGTAAGCGACGGAGACTTCGCCGCCGACATGCACTTCGAAATGCCCGTAGGTGGCTGGTTCGACGACTTCGAAATCGACCGTGGCTGGACCGTGGGCGCGCCGGGCGACAATGCCGGCAGCGGCATCTGGACCCGCGTGGATCCCATCGGCACCGACTATGATAGCCAACAGGTTCAGCCCGAAGATGATCACACTCCTGCGCCGGGGGTGATCTGCTACGTGACGGGTCAGGGTTCGGAGGGGGGCAGTGCCGGCGAGAACGACATCGACGGCGGTGTCACCACACTGCTTAGTCCGGTTTTCAACCTTCAGGGTGCCACCAGCGCCGAGTTCAGTTACTGGCGTTGGTACACCAACAATGCGGGAAACAATCCGGACGAAGACTGGTGGGACGTAGACGTAACGGCCGATGGTCTTAACTGGGTGAGCCTTGAGCATACTCAGACCACGGACAACAGTTGGACCTATCACAGTTTCGACTTGAGCAGTTTTATCACCCTAAGCAATCATGTGCAGGTGCGCTTCCAGGCTTCCGACGAAGTTAACGGTTCCCTGGTGGAGGCCGCGGTGGATGATGTTCTCCTCAACGCCTTCATTCCCTTGGCCACAGGCGTGGACGGCGGTGTCGTTCCCGCGCGCCTTGAACTGGGACGCAATTTCCCCAACCCCTTTAACCCGAAGACGACCCTGCGCTTCGCTTTGCCCACGAGCGGCAAGGTGGATTTGGCCGTCTACGACGTTCAGGGACGCCGCGTCATCACCTTGGCTAGCGGACACATGGATGCCGGTTATCATGAAATGGAATGGCTCGGGCGGGATGATGCCGGTCGGTCCGTTTCCAGCGGTATCTACTTCAGCCGAATCGTTTTTGGTGAGGAAGTGTTAACTGACAAGATGTTGATGTTGAAGTAAGAAGCGGGGAAGGCAGGACACCTCCCCCTCACTAGAGCTTCGCAAATCGTTCGGGGAAGGCGCCTGCCTTCCCCGTTTTATATCCATTCCAATTTCAGATACTTTCCTCTGTAATTTGAGCATTACGAATAGTAGGATCTTCGAGTGTACGCGAAAAGGAGGGCGTTGTGCTCAGGAATGTGCGGATACTTCTCGTTGTCTCAATCTCGGTCTTGTTCACCTTCATGGTCGCTTGCGGTAGCAACGACAGCAACAATGATCCCACCGATCCAGTCGATCCAACAGGCGTGGAGATTCAGGTAGATGTCTCCGAAGTCGACGTCGGTGGCGAAGTCATATTGACTGCAATTTACACGAGCACGCGAGAGGATTTACCCGATTGCGTTTGGTACGTGGATGATGTTCCTGGCGGCGACGCTGAGCTTGGACTTATTCCTCAAGATAATCCTACGACCTACACCGCGCCGGGCATAGTTCCCGCCGGAGGTTCGGTTGAAATTAGTGTGATCACCTCCGATGAATTTGAATTCGATGACTATACCGACATAACCGTCAATGGACCCATCGGCGTGGAACTGGAATTCAGCGCCATGGAGTGCCAAGTCGCCACCACGGTGGAAGTCACGGCATCCATTGAATGGAGTGGGCGCGATACCGAAGATTTCGATTGGTATGTGGACGACGTCCTTAACGGCGTTCCCAGCACGGGAACGATTACACAGACTAATCCCGCCGTCTATACGGCCCCGAGTTTCCCGCCCCCAGGTGGAGACGTGGAAATCAAAGCCGTCTTGCAGAGCAACGCAGACCTTGAAGCCAGCGATCTCGTGGATGTGCTTTTCACCATCAAGTATGTGGACGCGGTGAACGGAGACGATACTGGTGGTGGCGGAAGTTGGGACTACCCTTTCCGCACCATCTCCTTCGCACTCGATGAGGTTGAACAGGGAGATACGCTTCTCGTGGCACCAGGAACCTACGACGAGGCGCATGGCGAAACCGATGAATGGTACCGGCTCATAGAAGATATAACCCTTCGGGGAAGCGGTCGTGACGAGGTCCTCATCTACGGACATGTGGACCAGTATTGTGTGTTTTCGATGTACGAAGGCTCTACCATCGAGAACGTGACCATCGGCGATGCCGGTATCCTGGCCGGCGGTGAGCTCACCGACTATGGGATCTACTCTTCGAGCACCATTACGATCCGCAACGTGACGATTAACGACTATTTTGAGGATGCCGCTATCTGGCTCTACACGGACGACAACTACTCGCTGGTCGAAAACTGTGAACTCGTTCAGACCGTCGTCGGCGAGCCCTATCCCACGGCCATCGAACTCACCGAAGACTGCCATGCCATCATTCGCGCTTGTACCGTGACAGGTTGGGCACTAGGGATCTGGGCCAATACGGCCAGCGATCCGCTTATCGAGTATTGCACCTTCACCAATAATGGCACCGCCATTTCGCTCTTTAGCGGATCGGGAGATCCTGCGCCTGAGACCAACCCTGATCTGGGTGGAGGCCATAGAGCCAGTGCAGGGAACAACGTGATTCAGGACAACGAGTACCACGGGATCTACTGCAGAAATCAAACCGGTACGATCTACGCCTTGTTCAACACCTGGAATAGCGATCCACCGACGACGGGAGAAGAAGAGGGTACGGACTTTTACTCAATCTACGATACGAATTGGGTCTGGCATTGATGTCTTGATGAGCTGAAAGGGGCTCCTTTTGAAAAGTCGAAATCGGCGCTGCTGGTTGTTGCCAGCTTTGCTGTTGCTTTTAGGCTTCATTGCCTGTAGCAGCGATACTGATCCTGCTGGACCGAGTGGGAGTTTCAATTTGTATGTGGATGCGGTACTCGGCAGCGATACGGAGGGTGACGGCTCGGCGGACTCTCCATTCAAAACCCTCACTTTCGCCATGACCGTGGCCGATTCCGGTGAAGTCGTCCAAATGGCAGCCGGCAGCTACGGACCCGACAGCGGCGAGATCAGCCCCATCGAAGTTCCCGACGGAGTCACCCTTCGGGGCAGTGATGTGGATGATTGCATCATCATGGCCGGTGTGGATGTCTTCGAAGGTATCTTGTTGGGTGACGGCTCCACGGTCGAAACTTTTACCTTGAGTAATAGGGATCCCGTCGACGATGAAAATAGGGCCGGCATCGGTATCTCGGCAGGGGGTGCCTGCTTGATCCGGGATGTCAGGTTTAACAAGGCCTTCCTACACTCCGCGGTCCGGATGCGAAACTTCATAGAATCGGGCGCAGCCATCATCGAGGATTGCGCATTCGTGGTAACGACCGAGCTCTATCAATCTCGAGCCATGGAACTGATTGTTGGAAGCAATGCCATCGTACGCAATTGCCTGATTCAGGGATGGCGCTCGGGCATTTTCACCAACATAGATTCTACACCGCTTATCGAGCATTGCCTGATCACTGACAACAGATTTGGAATCGATATCTATTCCGACATTGGCGATGATCCGCCTTTTAATAACATTGATCTCGGCGGCGGTGCTCGAGGTAGCGAAGGAAACAACCTCATCCAGGGCAACCTGGATTACGGTGTTTGGAATCGCAATTTCGAAGGCCCGATTTATGCCCGCTTCAACACCTGGGACAATGATCCTCCGAGCGAAGGAGACCTGGCTCCGGTGGATTACTACGCACCCAATGGGGGGACTTGGATCTGGGAGTAGAGCCGCAAGTGAACGAGAACCCTTCTCCGAAATCGGAGAAGGGTTTTCTTATAGCGCCTTGATGATGAAATCCACGGCCCGGTCAATTTCCTCTTCCGTCGTGAAGCGACCCACGGAAAGCCTTAGCGTGCCTTTAGCGATATCCAGGGGTACTTTCATGGCCGAAAGTACTGCCGATACTGAGACTCCGTCGGCATGGCAGGCCGCTCCGGCGGAAGCCGCCACACCGGAAAGCCCGGCCAATAGGGTCGACGCTTCCATCCCGGGAAACGAAACGCTGGCCGTGTTGGGTAGGCGGCTATCGAGCTTCCCATTCACGATTAAGCTTGGATAGTTCAATCTCAGACCGTCTTCAAGACGGTCGCGAAGTGCGGATAGCTTAGATTGAGTTTCCGCGATAGCGGCGCCGGCAAGCTCACAAGCTATGCCCAGTCCCGCGATTTCCAAAACGTTTTCGGTCCCCGCACGTAGATTGCGTTCGTGGTCGGCGCCATGAGTCTGCTTGGTCAGCTTGACGCCCTCACGAATGTAAAGCGCGCCCACACCTTTAGGCGCGTAGAGCTTGTGGCCGGCCAGGGAAAGCAAATCCGCGCCCAGCTCGTCCACACGCACTGAAATTTTCCCGATGGATTGCGCCGCATCCGTATGCATGAAAGCGCCGCGCGCGTGGGCCAGTTCGGCGATCTCTGCGATGGCTTGTAGAGTGCCCACTTCGTTGTTGGCGTGCATGACAGTGACCAGCACGGTTTCGTCGCTGAGGGCCTTCTCAACGGCGGCAGGATCTAAGAATCCCGTGCCGTCCACCGGAAGCGTGTCCACCTGCCAGCCGCGGGACTGAAGATTCTGACAAACCTCCGTCACCGCCGGATGCTCCACTGCAGAGGTTAGGATGTGCCGTCCCTTATCCTGGTAAGCCTCAACCACACCCTTGATGGCGAGGTTGTTGGATTCTGATCCCCCGCTGGTGAAGATGATTTCCTTGGGCGAAGCTCCGAGTAGTGCCGCCACTTGCTCCCGCGATCGATCCACAGCCTCGCGAGTTTTCCGTCCATAGACATGTGAACTCGAAGGATTCCCGAAATGTTCGGTGAGATAGGGCAGCATGGCTTCTGCCACCCGAGGGTCCACGGGTGTGGTCGCATTGTAGTCTAGGTAGATAGGTTTCATGGCGCGCAGCCTAAAGAACGAGGCCGCCGCCGTCAAGCAGGGGGGATTGGCGAATGCTTCGCCAGCGTGTAGTATCGCCCGACCAAGGAGGCTTTCATGAAACGAATTCTATTCGCGCTATTCTGTCTACTGGCCATGGGCGCAAGTCAGGCCGCCGAGCCCGTGGCGACGTTTTCCATCGTGGCATACGATCCCGCCACCGGCGATCTCGGCATCGCGGTGCAGTCCAAGTTCTTCGGCGTGGGCGCCGTGGTGCCCTGGGCCGAGGCGGGTGTGGGAGCCATCGCCACTCAGGCTTTCGCCAACACCACGTTTGGACCCCAAGGCCTTGCGTTGTTGGCTGAAGGACTTCCTTCCGAAAAAATCTTGGCGGAGTTGCTGGCAGCCGATGAGGGTCGAGATCAACGCCAAGTCGGCCTCGTGGACGCGATGGGCCGCTCGGCTTCATACACCGGCGGCGAATGCATGGACTGGGCAGGGCACAGGAGTGGA
>JACNKJ010000126.1 GCA_014382085.1 bacterium | reverse complement strand
ACGGCTCCGCCCCTGGGCGATTAAGCTTGGCCTGGGTTTTCTGGCCCTGCTGCTTCTCTTGTCGCTTGGCATGGGAACTATGGCCATCCTGCGTGGATCCGAAGCTCTTCAGCTTCGGGAGCTGGACCAGGAAAATACGGTACTGCGTGAGGATATTCAGTTCCTGCGCAATCGCCTTGGGCAGCTCGAGGAGCATATTCGCTCGGTGGAGGAATTCCAAAGCTGGACCCGCAATCTCGCTAATCTGGATCCTTTGGATGAGGCTGCGCTCATGGCCGGTGTGGGCGGACCTGCGGGTCGCGAGCTAAACGGCGAGACCGCCGGCATCGACATCCACCTGGATCGCCTCCTTGGTCGCGCGCGCGTCCTGCGCCAGAGCGCCGAAGAGGTATTCGGCAGCCTGCGTGAATCCCGCGATAGTTTGGCTCGCATTCCCTCCATCTGGCCCATTCTCGGCGGTCGGACCTCCAGCGGTTTCGGTCGACGTCCGGATCCTTTCACGGGTCGAACCGCTTTTCACAGGGGTATGGATCTGAGCGCGCGGCGGGGTACCCCCGTCATGGCCACCGCCAGCGCGCGTGTCAAAAAGGTGAAACGGTCTTCCAGCGGTTACGGAAACCAGCTAACCTTGGATCACGGTGACGGCCTGGAAACCTTCTATGCCCATTGCGACCGAATCATGGTGAGCGAAGGCCAGAAGGTGGTCCGCGGCGACGTGGTCGCCACCGTGGGCAGCACCGGACACTCTACTGCTCCCCATCTCCATTACGAGGTTCGCCGGGACGGCCGCTACGTAAATCCGCGGGAGTACATCCTGCCGCGCGATTTCGTCGTTGACTGATTTCCCCAAGCTTGGCTAGATCACCCTGCCGCACAGCAATTTCGGCAGGTGACCTTGAGCTGCGACACCCGAGATAGCAACCCGATACTTGTCAGTGCCTGCCTGCTCGGAGTGGAATGCCGCTTCGATGGCGGGTCCAAACCCCTTGAAACCCTACGTCGGCTTGCCGCGAACGGGCGAGTTCTGCCCATATGTCCCGAACAACTGGGCGGCCTGAGCACACCGCGGCCACCTGCGGAAATTCACGGAGGAGCAGGCTCCGAGGTTCTATCGGGTAAGGCCCGAGTGGAGGATGATCAGGGCCGCGACCTCAGCGAGGCCTTTCGAGCGGGCGCCCACCGTAGTCTTGAGTTGGCCCGTTTGGCCGGGTGCACACGAGCCGTGCTCAAGGAGCGCAGCCCTTCCTGCGGGGTGAATCACATACGTGTGGGCGGGGAGCTAAAGTCCGGACAGGGCGTTACCACTGCCCTTCTACTCGAGGATGGGATAGAAGTCGTCAGCGATGAATTTCCTGAACTTCAGGAATGGATCCATGAAGATTAAAATTGCCGCGCTCCTGGCACTGCTGCTTCCCGGCCTGCTCATGGCTTCGCCCAAGGTTCAGGCCATCCGTCATTCCACCGAGGACGGCAAGACCCGCGTAGTCCTGGACCTGGATCGTTCGGGGGCTTATGAGGTGAGCACTCGCAGCGGGCCCGAACGTGTGGTCATCGATCTGGTGGCGGGCGGATTCAATTGTGACACGTCTCCGCTGTCGGTGGGAGACGGGCGTCTGAAGCGTGTGCGCTGCAATCGCCTGAACCGAGGTGCTCAGGTCGTGCTCGATCTGGAAGCCGCCCACGAATACAAGGTCTTCGCCCTGGACGCCATCCCGGGCAAGAAACCCTATCGCATTGTCGTCGATGTCCTGCCCACCCTCAGGGGCAGCAGCCTTGCACTGGAGCCTTCGGCCTATGAGCGGGAGTTGGTGGTGGTCATCGATCCCGGACATGGAGGGCAGGATCCTGGTGCTCGCCGAGGAAATCTGGTGGAGAAGAAGATCGTCCTGGATATCGCCAAGCGCATGCAGCGTATCCTTGAGAGCACACCCGGCTATCGGGCGGTGCTGACTCGTGAACGGGATGAAACCGTTTCCCTCTACCAGCGACGCGACAAGGCCGAAGCCTCCGGTGGGGATCTCTTTATGAGCATCCACTGCAATAGTGCGCCCCAGTCCAGCGCGCGGGGTGTGGAGATCTTCTATCTATCCTTGCGCGGAGCCAGCAATCGGAAATCTCAGGTTCTGGCCGACCAGGAGAACCGCGCCGCGCGTCTCGGAGGAGTGCTGGGAGGCAATGGCAAGGAGGGCGTGGAGTTGGTGCTGAACGAGCGCGTGCGCACCCTGCTTCAGCGGAGTTACATTTTCGCTAAAGAGGCCCACCTCACCGCCAAGAAAACGCCCGGACTCAAATCCCGGGGCGTCAAACGCGCGAATTTCGCCGTTTGCAAGAACCTGGATATGCCTTCCATTCTCGTTGAGACCGGCTTCCTCAGCAATGGCCAGGATCGTCAGCTGTTAGGTAGCGAGACGGGGCGTCAGAAGTATGCGGAATTCCTGGTGTCGGCGGCCCAGGCCTATTTCAAGAAGAACGAATCCAGTTTAGATGATCCGCTCTTCTCAGATCGCGACAAGCTCGTCTACAAGGTGCGCCGGGGCGACAATCTCACCCGCATCGCCCAGCGTTTTGGCGTAGAAATGTCGGAGTTGGCCGAGGTGAATCGCCTGGATCCCCAGGATCCGCTACGGTCCGGTCAGCGACTTGTGGTCTTGGCCGATGAGCGTGCCCTCACCCATATTGTGAAGAAGGGTGAGCATCTGACAGGAATCGCCAAACGCTACGGAAGCAATTTGGAAGAGCTCATGCGCCTGAATGGTATCCGTCACGAGAATCGAATTTTCGTGGGGCAGGCCCTTCAGGTGCGTACCGGGCCCACGGGTAGAATCGTGCACAAGGTGCGCCGGGGGGAGAATCTCTCCTTGATTGCAGAGCGCTACGGAGTCAGCTTGAAGTCCATCATGAGGGCCAACGGTCTGCAGACCCCCAATCACATTGTCGAGGGGCAGGAATTGTTGGTCCAGGAAAGCCCGGGAGGCTAGGCGAGTGTGAAGGATTTTTTCACCAAAAATTTGGCAATCAAACTGACCAGCCTTTTCCTGGCGCTATTCCTTTGGGCCGTGGTCAATGGGCAACGAGTGGAAGTGCGCCAGATCTCCGTGCCTCTGGCTTTGCCCGAGCTTTCCGATTCACTCATGTATGTTCAGCATCCCGGCGATCTGGTCTTGGTCACCTTCCGCGCTCCGGCTGCTAGGCTCTTCTGGTTCAGGGTCTTCCCTCCCAAGCTGGAGCCCAGTTTCGAGATGCGCATCACGGACCAGGTTCAAACCATTGCCTTGAGCGACGATTTTCTGGATCTGCCGCGTCAGTTCCAGGGCAGCATTGTGGCTTTTTCACCGGCCATCATTAACCTGCAGATCAGCGAAGTGGCCGAGCGGGAATTGCCGGTTACCGTGGTGTTGGGGCGGGGGCCCGACGCTCCCTGGCAAATGGTGGGTGAGCCCGTGGTCGTGCCTGATCATGTGCTGGCGCGCGGGCCCGTGGAGCGCGTCGGCTTCCTGCGCGGCCGCCAGGCTCGCACAGTGCCCATGGATCTTCAGGGCCGCGAAGGTTGGGTGAGCATGGAAGTGATGCTGGAGCATCCCGATCCTCAGATCACCTTGATTCCCGACCGCGTTATCGTAGAGATTCAGCTTCTGGCTCCCCCTGCCGAAGAGGAAGATGGGAGCAATCTTGACTAGTCACCCTGCTACCCCTAAACTCGCCTTCTGCCGAAGGGAACGGGTGAGCCGTCCATGAAACTCGAGCAATACCTCAGCGAAGAGAATATCCATCTGGATCTGGAATCGGCCGACAAAAGCGTCTTCTTTCAAGAAGCGCTGGAGACTCTGCGAAAACAGGGTTACGTGACCGAGACTCAGCGGGTTCAGGAAGATTTGGAGATGCGCGAGGCCATCATGAGTACGGGCGTGGGCCAGGGCGTGGCCATTCCCCATGCCTTGTCCGAGGCTGTCACGAAGATTCATCTTTCGCTTTGGCGCTTGAACAAGCCCTTGGATTTTGATTCGGTGGATGGCCAAGGCGTGGATCTTATCTTCATGATCCTGGGTCCCCAGCAAGATAGCAGCGACCACGTGAAGATCCTCGCCGGCATTTCGAGGATACTCCATGGCGAAGACTTTCGAAGCCTCGTCCGGGCCGCCGGGAGCAGCGCCGAGGTCATGGAACTGCTTCATCAGCACCACGATTCCTAGTCAAATCCATTTCCGGGTGGTCATGCCGCCGAAAGGCGGTTATTTTTTTGCTTTCGGGGAGGGCTTGTGCGCCACGCTTGGTTACTTTACCTGCTGTTGATCTTCGGGCTCTCGTCGATTCCCGGGACACCCCATCAGTTGCAGCTCTCGTTTCGGGATAAATACGCCCACTTCCTCCTCTACGGAGGATATGGTTTCCTCATCGCATTCGGTGGGGGACGCACATTGAAGTGGGGCTTGATCGGCAGCCTGGCCATGGGCTTCTTGGCCGGAGCGATCACCGGCGCGGCCGACGAGTTTTATCAGAGTTTCATCCCCAATCGGGAATCCGACGTGTTCGATTGGCTGGCCGATACCCTGGGATGCACTCTTGGAGTTCTGCCCGCGCGACTGGCGCGTCTGCAGAGACTGGGCAAGGAAGGATGGCGACGATGAAAATCCAACGTCCGCGCGGCACCAACGATCTGACCCCCGATCGTAGTCCGCTCATGCGCTTCCTGCATCGCACCTTCCTGGACGTCTGCGACCGCTACGGTTTCGCGCAGGTGGATACGCCCATCTTCGAGCGCACCGAATTGTTTACCCGCGCCGTGGGCGAAGAGACCGACGTGGTCAGCAAGGAAATGTACACCTTCGACGACCGTAAGGGTCGCAGCATGAGTTTGCGTCCTGAGGGCACCGCGGGCGTGGTGCGCATGGTCTTGGAAAACAGCCTGATGCACGGCGGCGGCAATCTTCGTTTAGGCTACTGGGGCCCCATGTTCCGCTACGATCGTCCCCAGGCGGGCCGCTATCGTCAGTTCCACCAGTTCGGCGTGGAAGCCCTGGGAAGTGCTTCGCCGGCCATGGACGCCGAGGTCATAGGCCTGCTCGTGGAAGTGTTGGGTCACGTGGGATTTGCCGATACCACGGTGGAACTCGGCAGTGTGGGCGATGCCTGTTGTCGGCCTGCCTATCTGGAAAAGGTTTTGAAGCCCGTGCTGAAGGGATTGGGAGATCGCCTTTGCGCCACCTGCCGCGATCGTGCCGAAACCAATCCCATGCGGGTATTCGACTGCAAGGTGGAGTCCTGCAAAGAGGCCCTGGCCCATGCGCCCCGCCCTATGGATCACCTATGCGGCGACTGCATGGCTCATCAGGAGCGCGTGGAAGAATTGCTCACCGAAGCGAAGATTCCCTTCAAGAGGGACAAGGCTCTGGTGCGCGGACTCGACTACTACACGCGAACGGTTTTTGAGGTGCACTACCCGGCTCTGGGTGCTCAAAGCGCCTTGGGCGGCGGCGGTCGCTATGATCGCCTCATGGAGCAGCTCGGCGGCAAGGCCACGCCAGCGGTGGGATTCTCGGCAGGTATCGAGCGCATCCTCATCGCCGTGGAAACGGAGAAAACGGTGGAGGCTGCCGACCTGGGAAGCCGTGGCGCCTACCTCGTACTTCTGGACGCCAAAGGCGAGGCTGCCGCAACGCGCGTGGCAACGAGCCTGCGCGAGCTCATTCCCGTGGAAGTGGACTTCAGCGGGCGGGGTATGAAGGCGCAACTGAAGACATCGAATGCCAAGGGTGTGCGATTCGCGCTCATTCTGGGAGAAGACGAACTGGCCAAGGCCGCAGTCACGGTCAAGGATCTGGATTCCGGCGAACAGGTGACCTTGCCCGAGTCGGAACTGAAGGAATTCATCAAAGCGCTGGGTTAAGGCGCGAAGGAGATCAAGTGCTGGATCATCAGGGAGACTGGAAGAAGAGCCATGGTTGCGGAAATCTCCGCGCTAGCGACGAGGGTGCTGAAGTTATCCTCATGGGATGGGTCCATCGCAGGCGCGAGCACGGTGGCCTCGCTTTCGTGGACCTGCGCGACAGCAGCGGCATCTGCCAGGTGGTCTTCCAGGAAGCCATGAGCGATCGCGTGCGCGAGTTGGGCGCGGAATGGGTGGTGGCGCTTCGCGGCAAGGTGAACCTGCGTCCCAAGGAAATGCGTAACGCCGATATGCCCAGCGGTGACGTGGAAATACGGGTCGAGGAGATGCGTATCCTCAATGAAAGCCTGACGCCGCCTTTTCCCATTGAGAGTTTTCACCAGGGCGAGGTGGGCGAGGATCTTCGCCTGAAGTATCGCTATCTCGATCTTCGTCGTCGCGAAATGCAGGATCGCATGACCTTCCGTCACAAGGTGGTTCTGGAGGTTCGCGATTTTCTGTCTTCCCTGGGATTCCGCGAGATCGAAACGCCCATGTTCATTCGCAGCACGCCCGAAGGCGCGCGGGACTACGTGGTGCCCAGCCGAATCCATCACGGTATGTTCTACGCGCTGCCTCAGAGTCCCCAGCTCTATAAGCAGCTTCTCATGGTGGCCGGCTACGAGAAGTACTTTCAGATGGCGCGCTGTTTCCGCGATGAAGATTTGCGCGGCGACCGTCAACCCGAACACACGCAGATCGATATGGAGATGAGCTTCGTCACCGAGGACGAAATCTTCGATGTGGTGGAGCGCATGCTTGAGTCGGTTTTCAAGAACGTCATCGGGCAAGAGTTGAAGGTGCCATTTGATCGCATGAGCTATCAGGAAGTCATGGACCTTTACGGAAGTGACAAACCCGACCTCCGCTTCGGTCTGGAGCTGTCCGACCTCAGCGAGGCCAGCGCACAAAGTGAATTCAAAGCCTTTTCCGGAGTAGTGGAAAACGGTGGGGTGGTTAAGGGGTTATGTGTTCCCGGTGGCGCGAGCTTCTCGCGTAAGGAGATCGAGGAACTTGAAAAGTCGGCCAAAACCTATCACGCCAAGGGACTTGCTTGGATGAAGGTGGAAGAAGGTGGCCTGGCCAGCGGCGTGTCCAAGTTTTTCGGCGGCAGCGCGGGTGATTCCATCGTGAAGACTCTCGGCGCCAACGCTGGTGATCTCATTCTCATGGTGGGCGACGAATGGGAAACCGCGGCCACTGCTCTGGGCGCCGTGCGTAATGCACTTGGTCGGAAGCTCGACTTGATCAAGGCCGGCGACTTCCGCTTCCTCTGGGTTCACAAATTCCCTCTCTTCGGCTGGGATGAAGAGAAGCAGGCCTTCGAGGCCATGCATCACCTCTTCACTCTGCCCCTTGACGAGGACCTGGAGTACCTGGACAGCGACCCTCGGAGGGTGCGCGGACAGCTCTATGACCTGGTTTGCAATGGCGTGGAACTTGCGAGCGGAAGCATTCGTATCCATCGACGCGACATACAGGAAAAGGTCATGGCAGTGGTGGGTATCGACAAAGCGGAGGCGGAGAGGCGTTTCGGGTTCCTGCTCGGCGCTTTTGATTATGGAGCCCCTCCCCACGGCGGTATCGCCCCGGGCTTGGATCGGCTGCTCATGGTCCTGGATGGGGGAGATTCCATCCGCGACTACATCGCCTTCCCCAAGACACTGCAGGCCAAAAGTCTGATGGTGGACTCTCCAGCGCCCATTGACGAAGAGCAGTTGCGGGAGTTGTCCATCGAGATTCGTAAGAAAGAGAGTTAGGCCTTGTAAAATAAAGGCTTGCCGCATTCATTTGAGAGGGATAATGTGCTTGACAGTCCTCGACCTCTCTCCTAGTTTGAGTACGGTCGATTATCGATTAAGCGTTTGAGTTTCAAACACTTGGAGATGCGAAGGAGGCTTGGGCCGTGAAATTGCGCACAAGAATTCTGACACTGGCCGGATTGGCTCTTTTAGCGAGCCTGTTCCTCGCCGGTTGCGCCAGCCCGCCACCCTGCGATACGGATGTCGCCGAGCTTGAAGAAGCACGTGCCATGGCCGATGCGGCCCAGGCGAAGCTCGCGAGTGATGCCGCTAAGAAGCAGGATGATCTGGAAAAACAAATCGCCAAACTGGAGTCTCAGCTCCTGACCGATGGTGAGTATGAGGCCCTAGTCGAGAAGCTTGAAGACCTCAAGTGTGGAAGCGGCCGATGAGCGGCCCGGGAACCCATAGGAGCAAAGCCATGAAACGCATGAGTATTATCTTGGCCCTGGCCCTCCTTCTCCCGGCCCTTCTCCTCACGGGCTGCGGGAAAAAGGTGACGAGAGAGGCGGATGTCGCTGCGGGCGACTACTACACCGACAAAGAATTTAAATCGCTGAGCGATGAACAGCGCGACAAGTATTGCGAAGATCTGGCCGCGGAACTGGCCCGTCTCAAAATGGCTGCGGATGCCGATGAGATGGCCAACAAGCAGGCCGTCGACAATCTGAAGAAGCTCAAGAAGAAGGCCACCGCCTTGCAGGGCAAACTGGCCGATCAGGATGAGCGTCTTGTTGATATTCGGAAAGAGATCGCCTACTTCGAATCGCTGCCCAAGAGCTACACGGTTGCCAAGGGCGACTGCCTGTGGAAGATCAGCGGCAAGGAAGAGATCTACGCGGATCCCATTAAATGGCCACGGATTTACCGGGCCAACAAAGACAAGATCGCAGATCCCCACTGGATCTATCCCGATCAGGTCTTCAGCATTCCTCGTGAATGCCCCAACAAGGATCCCAACTGGCATCTAGTTATGCCCGGCGAATTCCTTTACAAGATCTCCGGCTACGATCGCATCTACGGCGATCCGACCCAGTGGACCAAGATCTACGAGGCCAACAAGGACGAGATCAAGGATCCCAACCTGATCTATCCGGAGCAGCTCTTCGAGATCCCCCGTTAGGGGTTGAAGGTGCCACGACGGCCGATCATTACTTGAGAAAATCGAGCTCTTGGCGCCCACCTGGGCGCCAAGAGTTTTCTGCTTGAGGGGAATATGGCCAAGGAACATCAAGAGATCATTTCGCTGGCCGATGTGGATGCCCTGAATCTTCTCGGCATCGGCGATCGTCATCTGCGCATCTTGGAAGAGGACTTCCCCGGGCGCATTACCGTGCGTGGCGAGAAGCTAACGCTCACGGGACCGCGTGCTCGCGTGGAAGAGATGGCCTCCGTGCTGCTGGATCTTATGGAACTGTCCAAGACGGGTCGCGCCCTCACCGAGCAGGATATCTATTACGCTCTTGGTCTGCGGCACGAGCAGAATCAAAAACGCTTAAGCGAACTGGAAGGCGTGGTGCTTGAGTCGGCAGGCAACGGCGGTATCCGGCCCAAGACCTACGGCCAGAAACTCTATGTGGAGGCCATGCAGACCCACGAAATGGTTTTCGCTATCGGGCCCGCGGGCACGGGAAAAACCTATCTGGCCGTGGCGCAGGCCCTGGCTCTTTTGCGCGCTCGCGAGGTGGATCGCCTGCTCCTGGTACGTCCGGCGGTGGAGGCGGGGGAGTCTCTGGGTTTCTTGCCCGGGGATCTGGAGGAGAAGATCAATCCCTATATTCAGCCTTTGCGCGACGCGCTCATCGATCTGGTGGGCAGCGGCAAGACGCGTCAGCTCATGGAGTCGGGCGTGGTGGAGGCCATTCCCCTGGCCTACATGCGCGGCCGAACACTGAACTCGGCCTTCGTGATCCTGGACGAAGCCCAAAACACCTCGGCCACGCAAATGAAGATGTTCCTCACGCGCATGGGCAATGGTTCACGCACAGTGATCACGGGGGACATTACCCAGATCGACCTGGACAATCCGGCCGATTCGGGACTCGTGGCCGCGCGAAGGTTGCTGGAAGGCATCGAAGGAATCGCATTCACCACCTTGGATCGCGAAGACGTGGTGCGTCATCATCTGGTGCGTAAGATCATCGACGCCTTCGAGAAGCTGAGTGATGAAGGGAAAAAATCGTGAACTCCGCATCGCATAAATCCCAGGATGGCGAGTCGCGCACTAGAAAGAAGAAGCGGCGTTTCCTGCTCCTGATCAATCTCCTGCTCGGCCTGGCCCTCGTTGCGGGCGCTATGCTGCTCTTTCCTCCCGTGGCGCCGGCACCGCGCTTCGACTTTCAACTAAATCAGGTGACTAACTCCGCCCAGGAAGTCATCGCGCCCATCGATTTCCGCGTCCCTGTGGATGAACGTCTTCTGGAGGAACGTCGTGTTCAGGCTTCGCTGCAGGTGCCACCCGTCTATCGCGAAGATGGTGAATTGGGCATGCAGATTCGTGATCGCCTCGATCGCCTGCGCGCCGATCTGGAGTTCGTGGACGCCTCCGATTCCACGAGCATCAGTTCTGCCGACAGTCTCGGGCGTGCCACCGAGCGCCGCCTGCGACTTCAGCGCTTACAGCCGAACCTGGACTACACGGTTCTAGCCGTTTTACTGGACAGTCCCGATCGCGCGCTCATTCTCGAGCGGGTACAAGCCGTCTGCGACAGCTTGCTGGATCGCGGCATCCTGGACACGCGAAGTCCCTTCGTGGCGGGTCACTCGGGTGAGCAGCCCTTCATTCTTCTGGGCCTCGAAGGTGAGCGAAGTAGCGGTGCTTCGGGCATGTTGGATCAGGATCAACTCGAACCCTTCCTCGATCGCCGCGGCCGTGGCTGGAGCGATTGGCGCGCAGAATCGGCGGTCACCTTCAGAAGTCTTTCGCGAGGATTGCTCAGGCCCAATCTCAGCTACCTGGATGCGGAAACCACCTTGCGCAAGCAGCAGGCTGCCGAAACCGTGGCCTCTCACACTCTCATTCCCAAGGGTGTGCGCATACTCGGACCCAATACACAGGTGACTCAAGAACACCTCGACAAACTGTCGGCTCTTGAGAGCGAGCAGGGATTACAGCCAGAAAGTCGCATTCGCATCCTTGGAATCTACCTGGGACGCATCCTGCTGCTGCTATTCATTCTCTTTTTAGCGATGCGTTTCTTAACGCTATACCGCTCCGATTTCTTCCTGCAGTGGCGGCACACCTTCTTTCTGGTCGCGCTTCAACTGTTGTTCCTGAGCGCCAGTAGCATGCTCCTGGATCTGGATACACCCGGACTTAGCTACCTGCTACCCATCGCCTTCGTGGCCATGCTCGTGGCAGGACTCTACGATCTGGTGTTGGCGGTGGTGGCAACTCTGGGGGCTATCCTGCTGCTGGGTATTTCCACTGAAGTCCCGCCGGATGTGCTTCTAGTTGCCTTTCTTGCGGGCGGAGCGGCGATCTTCTCGGTGGGACAGATCCGCAGCCGACTTCAACTGTATAAAAGCATTTCCTTTATCAGCCTGGCCTACATGGTCGGAATCGGCGCGGTGGAGTTGGGGCTGGTGCCTCCCTTGGAAATCCTCAAGCATGCTGCGATAGGAATGGGTGGGGGTTTGATCTGCGCCTGGCTGGTGTTGCCCATCACGCCACTGCTGGAACGTTTCCTGGACATCACCACCGAACTGAGCCTGCTCGAACTGACGGATCTGAATCGGCCCATCCTCAAACGCATGAAGGTGGAGGCTCCAGGATCCTTCCAGCACAGTCTCGTGGTGAGCAATTTGGCAGAAGCCGCGGCCGACGCCATCGGCGCTCGTCCCTTGCTCGCGAAGGTTTGTGCCTACTATCACGACATCGGCAAGCTGGTGAAACCCGACTATTTCGGCGAGAACGTGCGCGCGTCAAAAAATCGCCATGACAAGCTCACGCCCAATATGAGCGCTCTCATCATTAGCGCTCACGTGAAAGAGGGTCTCGAACTGGCCGAGAAGATCAAGTTGCCGAGCATCGTCTCGGCGGGCATTCCCGAGCATCACGGCACCACCGTCATGGAGTACTTCTATCGCAAGGCTCAGGATGCCGATCCCAAGGGCACGGTGAGGGCCGAGGATTTCCGTTACCCGGGCCCTCGTCCCCAATCGCCGGAAACGGCAATCCTTATGATGGCCGATACGGTGGAGGCCACGGTTCGCTCCCTTGACGCGCCCACACCCAACAAGATTCGCAGCGTGGTCACCGACGCCATCGAGAAACGAATGAAGGACGGCCAACTGGAAGAGTGCGGCCTCAGCCTGCAGGATCTGGCCTCCATTCGCGAAAGCTTCATCACTACTTTTCATAGTATCTATCATCCGCGAATCAAGTATCCTAGGGACAGTCCAAGTTCCAAGAGGCCCGCGATTGAAACTGACGATTCAAGCAACGCCAAGATTTCATGAGCTGAGCGAGCCGAAGGCGGGTTGGCTGGAATTCCTTAAGGAATTGGCCGGTGAAATCGGCGAGCCTTCCGATTCTGTGGATCTGAGCTTCGTGGACGATGAAGGCATTCGCTGGGTGAACTCAAAGTGGCGGGGCAAGGACAGGTCCACCGACGTCTTGAGCTTCCACTACGGCCGATCCAATCCGGATGAAGCCGAGGGGGAGGAAGATCCCTTCGGTGAAATCCTCGTCTCCGTGGAAACCGCTCGGGAACAGGCAAATCGCCTGGGACACGAAACCGAGCAGGAGTTATCGTTACTGGTCATCCATGGTCTCTTCCATATAATGGGCATGGACCATGAGGACGAAAACGAAGCCGAGCGCATGGCCGAAGCCGAAGAACCCTTTCGAAAGCGCTTGGCCGATTTTTACCATTCGAGGAGCTGACCCGCATGGACGCGACTTTCTGGTTCATCCTGTCACTGCTGGCCACCGCGCTTTTCAGCGCGCTATCGGCGGCATTCTCGACGCTTATGCGGATGGATCCACAGGTTCTGGAAGATCGCAATCCCAGTCCGGCTGAACGCTTGGGTGAACAGTGGCCTCGGGAGTGGGCCCTGACCCTGCTCCTGCTCCCCTTCATCGCACTCACGGGCACCGTGGCCGCAGGCATCGTTCGATTCGCCTCGCTGGCCCAGTCCGCTTGGCACTTCTTCCTGACTTGGCTGTTGCTCAGCGTCATTGTCCTGGTGCTGGGAAGTCTCTTTCGGAGCCTGGCCGAGAAGTATCCCGTGGCGCATCTGTCGGTATTGGGATGGGTTTACATTCCACTTTTCTTCCTGCTCTATCCCCTGACCTCGCTCATGCGCATTCTTCTGGCGCGTTTCGATCTGGAGGGCGGCTTCATGCTCGCCGGTCCTCTGGTGAGTACACGGGAAATCCAGGATTTCGTGGAAACCGGCGCCCGCAGTGAACTGCTGGGCAAGGGCGAACAGGAGATGATCTCATCCATCATCGATTTTCATGACACGCAGGTGCGCGAGGTGATGATTCCCCGCATCGACGTGAAGGCTCTCGACGTGGATACGCCGTTTAGCGAGGCCCTGGATTTCGCGGTGGAATGCGGGCACAGCCGCATTCCGGTTTTCGCCGAAACGGTGGATCACATTCTCGGCATCCTCTATTCCAAGGATCTCCTTCGATATAAAATCAGAGGCGAGGAACCGGATCTGAAATCCATTCTTCGAGAGCCCTACTTCATTCCCGAAACCAAACTCATTGGCGGCCTTCTCAAGCGCTTCCAGGAAAAGCGCCAGCACATGGCTGTGGTGGTCGACGAGTACGGCGGCAC
The DNA here is from genome assembly GCA_014382085.1 of bacterium. Taxonomy (GTDB): domain Bacteria; phylum Krumholzibacteriota; class Krumholzibacteriia; order JACNKJ01; family JACNKJ01; genus JACNKJ01. The sequence goes on along the minus strand of JACNKJ010000126.1, from coordinate 5,113 downwards.
GGAGGGCCTGGTAACTTTGGAGGATCTCATCGAGGAGATCGTCGGCGAGATCGTTGACGAATACGACACCGAGGAGCGCCTCTTCGAGATGATCGACGAAAACTCGGCCCGCGTGGACGCCAAAATCGACCTGGAAGAATTGGGCAATCTACTCGGCACGGAATTCGAAGAAGGCGAGGGATACGAATCTCTGGGTGGCCTTTTGCTTTTCCATGCCGGGAAAATTCTAAGCCCCGGGGACGAAGTCTCTTTCAACAGCTATACCTTCCGCGTGGAGAGCGTCCAACGCCAACGCATCGCCAAGGTCATCCTAATTAAGGAGGGACTGACTCAAGATGTGGAGGCCGCCGACTCGGAACGCGGTGAGCGGGAGGACGAGGTATGAGGTTCCTGCGGCGGGCATTCGTCGGTGGCCTGGTACTGCTTCTACCCACGGTGGTCACCATCTGGGTATTCTGGAAGCTTTTCATATGGCTCGACCAACTACTGCGCCCGCTCTTGGATCGATATCTTCCCTGGCAAATACCCGGACTCGGTTTCCTCGCTGTCTTGCTCATTATCGTTTTGGCCGGATTCCTGGCCAGCAGCTTCCTGGGTCGCCAGTTCAGCGCGGTCTGGGGGCGAGTGATCCGGCGACTACCGCTGGTGGGCAAGGTCTTCCACGCCGTGGATCGCCTGCTCTCGGTCTTTCAGGAACAGGATAATTTCAAAGGCGTGGTCTGTTTCCAATATCCACGGAAGGGAATCTGGTCACTGGGATTCGTCACCAATCGATCTCAGCACCGAATCCACGGACTGTCCTGGGAAGATGAGGGCCTAGACCGAAACGGCCTCGCTCACAAAAAGGGCGATTCCCGCGAGTTACTGCACATCTTCGTGCCCACAAGCCCCAATCCCACCTCGGGATTTTTCCTCATGCTGCCCGTGGATGAAGTGAGCTATCCGGAGATCAGCGTGGAACAGGCCCTCAATGTCATCGTTTCCGGCGGGGCCATTCTGCCCGATGACGACAAACCATCCTCCGAAAACGAGAGTTAAACGTGGACTCCCGCGATACTAATTTTGCCGATCGCATTCGCGATCTCTTGGAGGCCGGTGAGACCGCGGCCCTCAGGGAGTTGCTCAGCGACCTGCCTCCCCAGGAGATCGAAGAATCTCTGGAGGATCTGGAAAACGAGCAGCGCAAGGCCATCCTGGACATCCTTGATCCCGAGATCGCCGGTGATGTCTTCGGCGGGCTGGATGATGTGGTGCAGGAAGAGGTGGCCGATCTTCTGTCCAACGAGGAGATTGCCGAACTCGTCGAGGAGATGGATTCGGACGAGGCCGCGGACGCAGTGCGCATGCTCGAGCCCGAGGAGCAGGATCGAGTCCTCGAGCTGCTCGAAGAAGAGACCCAGGAAGAGGTCCGCGAGCTACTCAAGCATGATGAGGACACTGCCGGCGATTTGATGATGGCCGAATTAGCGGCCATCCATGAAGACGCCCTGGTGGCCGAGGCCATCGAGCATCTTCGCGATCATAAGGACGAGATCCGCGAACTCTACAACGTCTATCTCGTGGACGACCATCGCCACCTGAAGGGCAGCCTGAGTTTGCGTGACATGGTGCTGGCCCGCCCGGGAATGCCCCTGAAGGCCTTCATGGATCCCGATCCCATACGCGCCACGCCTGTTATGGATCAGGAAGAAGTGGCCCAACTTTTCCGCAAGTTCGATCTGGTCTCCCTGCCCGTGGTGAACGATGAAGGCACTCTGGTGGGCCGCATCACCGTGGACGATATCATGGACGTCATGGAGGAGGAGGCCACCGAGGATCTCTCCCGCTTCGCCGGCGTCAGCGAATTGTCTTTCCGACCCGGACGCATTTTTCGCGTAAGCCGGGCGCGCTTGCCTTGGTTGCTGCTGGGTCTGCTCGGTGGCCTGGCTTCCGGGCGCATCCTCCAAGGATTTGAAAACGCACTGACTCAGGTGATGGAGCTTGCCTTCTTTGTGCCGGTGATCATGGCCTTGGCCGGGAACATCGGCATTCAATCTTCGACCATCGTGGTACGCGGCCTGGCAACCGGCGAAATTCGAGAAGGCGAAACCCGTCGCCTCATCGCTCGCGAGGCCGGGGTCTCGCTCATCAACGGATTCGTGATCATGATCGTCACATTCCTGGCGGTCTGGCTCTGGCTGGGACAGCCGGTGCTGGGAGCCGTGGTGGCCCTATCCATGTTGTCAGTGGTGCTCTGGGCCACCTTCACCGGCACCTTCATTCCAATAGCCTTCAAGCGCATGGGGCAGGACCCCGCCTATGCCACCGGCCCCTTCGTGACCACCACCAACGACATTGTCGCCTTGACCATCTACCTGCTTATCGCCTGGCGACTGCGCGATTTTCTATGAACCTGGTTCGCGACCGCGCCCGCGTTCTGCGCACCTATGCCCTGGGTGAGACAAGCCTCATCGTACAGATGCTATGCGCCGAAGAAGGCCTCAGGCGTGGAGTGGCCAAAGGAGCCCGCGATCCTAAAAGCAAGTTCCGCGGTCTGTTGGAGCCCGGAACACCTCTTGAGGTGGTTCTCTATCTGAAGGGTAAAGAAGGGCTGCACCATATAAAAGAGATCTCCCTTTCGGGGGCTATCCCACCCAGCTCGGCCCGGCTGGAAAGCTTGGCCCTGCGTCTGGCGGGTCTGGAACTAGCCGGAGCGGGCAGCAACAATGACGCGCCCGTGGATGGGCTTTTCGAATTGCTGGAAGACTACCTCTCCCTATTCGAGGACAAAAGCGAGGACGGATTCATGCCCTTCTTCGCCTACGAGGCTTCGATCTTAGACCTGCACGGTAGCCTGCCGTCTCTGGAGGACTGCGCCCTCAGCGGGAAGTCTCTGGGAGGTCGGGACATCAAGTTTTTGCCTGGAGAAGGAGCCTTTGCCCTGGCGGAACTCGACAACGAGGGGATGGACCTTGCGCGGGCCGATAGGGACTGCTTAGTATCTCTTTTCCAAAACGCCCCATCGGCTCTGCGTGGACGGCAAATGGATGCCGAGCTTCGCCGCCGGATGGGTAGGATCCTCCACCTGATTCTCAGCCGACATCTGCCGGGCTACCGACTTCCACGGTCCCTGGAGATGCTCAGGCCCGCGGGAAGCAAAGCCGGCCGGGAGCCGAAATAATGAACTACCAGGAGATGATCCTCCGCCTGTCGCAATTCTGGTCCGACCAGGGTTGCGTGCTCTTGCAGCCCTACAACTCCGAAGTGGGGGCCGGCACCTTCAATCCGGCCACCTTCCTGCGCGTGCTGGGCCCCGAGCCCTGGAAAGCCGCCTATGTGGAGCCCAGCCGGCGACCCAAGGACGGCCGCTACGGCGAGAATCCCAATCGCGTGCAGCAGTTCCTTCAGTATCAGGTCATTCTCAAGCCCGAGCCGCCCAATGTGCAGGAACTCTATCTGGAGAGTCTGCGGCATATCGGTATCGATCTGGACAAGCACGAGATCCGCTTTGTAGAGGACGATTGGGAAAGCCCCACCCTGGGCGCCAAAGGCCTGGGGTGGGAAGTGTGGCTAGACGGCATGGAGATCACCCAGTTCACCTACTTCCAGCACGTGGGGGGCTTCGACCTGAAGCCCATCACCGCGGAGCTGACCTACGGCCTGCTGCGTATTGCCATGTACCTTCAGGGCGTGGATCACGTGATGGATCTGGACTGGGGCGGGGGCCTCAGCTGGGGCGACGTAAATCGCGCCTACGAGGTGGATTACTCCAAGTACAATTTCGAGGAGGCCAATACCACACTGCACTTCGAGCTTTTCACAAAGTTCGAAACCGAGGCCGCTCGGCTCCTGGATGCCGGATTAGTGGCTCCGGGATACGACTACGTCATCAAATGCTCGCATCTGTTCAATGTGCTGGAAGCTCGAGGCGCCATCAGCGTGTCCGAGCGCACGGGATACATTACAAGGGTTCGCAACCTCGCCCGGAAATCCGCACAGGCCTATATGCAACAGCGCGAAGACCTGGGATTTCCTCTGCTGAAGGGAGAGGGCGCCGATGAATAAGAAAAGCTTCCTGCTTGAAATCGGCGTTGAGGAACTGCCCGTCGCCTATGTGGAACCCGCGCTGAACCAATTGGCCGATGCCCTGTCCAAGTGGCTGGCTGAACAGCGTCTGTCTCATGGCGAGATTCGGCGTTTCGCCACTCCCCGTCGCTTGGCTCTGCTGGTGTCAGATCTGATCACAAACCAGGAAGACCTGGAAGAAGAGGTAAGCGGCCCGCCCATGAAGGCCGCCTATCGCGAGGGTCAGCCCAGCAAGGCCGCCGAAGGATTTGCCCGCGGTCAGGGTATATCCCTCGACGATTGCTACGAGTTGGAAACGCCCAAGGGGCCCTACCTTGCGGCCCGTGTGCTTCGCAAGGGTCGAAGCAGCGTGGAATTACTGGCGGAAGCGCTCCCGGGCATGATCCTGTCCCTTCGCTTTCCCAAGACCATGACCTGGGGCAACGGCAGCCTGCGTTTCGCACGACCTATCCGATGGATCGTGGCCATGCTGGGCGATGAGACCCTGGATTTCCAGCTAGGCACCCTTAGTGCTGGCAGTGAGAGCCGAGGCCATCGCCGCTTGGCGCCGGGACCTGTGAACCTGTCCCATGCCGACGACTATGAGTCGGCGCTCCTGGCTGCCAAGGTCTTGGCTGATCCGGTCTCGCGGAAAGCGGCCATTCATGAGATGGCCAGCGCTGCGGCAGAAGAACTTGGCGGCAAGCTGGTGGATGATCCTGAACTGCTGAACACGGTCAACTATTTAGTAGAAGGCCCCGCCGCCATGGCCGGGCGCTTTCCCGAATCCTTCCTCGAGTTGCCCCGCGAGGTCATCAGCACGGCCATGAAGTCCCATCAGCGCTACTTCTCGGTGGAGGATGTCGCGGGTGATCTTCTGCCCGGTTTCGTTGTGGTCACCAACGGTCCTGTTCAGGCACCCGAGGTAGTGCTCGAAGGCAATGTGCGCGTGCTCCTGGCCCGATTAGAGGATGCTCGCTTCTATGGGAGGGACGATCTCAAGGTCGGGCTCGACGGTCTTAACCGCCGTCTCGAGTCTGTACTCTGGCTGGAAGGTTTCGGCACCGTG
>JACNKJ010000318.1 GCA_014382085.1 bacterium | reverse complement strand
CATGCTCACACCCCCATAACCTGGTTGTAGATGTCCACGAGATTGATTCCCGCACCGCAAGCCCGGTTGCAACGTCCGCAGCCCACGCGGGTGCTACGTAGGTACTTGTCGTGAAGGTAGACCTCTTTGCGGAAGATCCGATGGCGCAGGCGCCCGCCTGCACGATTCCGGAAGTTTTCGCCGCCGGCCACAACCGCGAAGTTGTTGAGCTGGCAGGCGTCTTTGGTGCGGCACCGCTCACCGGTGCAAAGATCCAGTTCGATGTCGTCTTGGGTGTCGAAGCAGTAGCAAGTGGGGCAGACGATGTTGCAGGATCCACAGGAGAGGCAACGGCCGCCCTGGGCTTCCCAGATCATGTCGTCGTAGCTTTCCTTGAGATAGTGCTCGAGGCCTTCGATGGGCATGACCAGGTTCTTCACGAAGTTCTTTTCGGCCTTGCTTTCCGAGGCCTGTGCCACGCGGCGGTCTTCATGGCTGGCCTCGCCGATGGCTTCGAAGCCCTCCATAGCCACTTCAGCCTTGGCGCTGACGATGTCCAGGATGTAGGCCTCGCCGATATCGGTGAGCATCAGGTCGTATCCGCTTTCGGCTTTCCAAGTGCCCTTGTCGAAGCAGAGGATCTTCTCGTCGCAGGGCTTCATGCAGCTGATTCCCACGATGAGCGTGTGCTCACGACGGGCCATGTAATTCTGATCCTCGGGATCTTCCATCATGATCTCATCGACGATCTGAATGGAGTGAAGATCGCAGGGGTGCACACCCATAAGAACCATGGGCTCAGCTTCTAAGATGATTTCGCCCTCGCCGGGATTTCGTCGGTCGTACTTCAGCAATCTTTCCTTGTTGGGATATAGATGCTGAACGGGGGGGAGGATGCTAGTGGTGTAGTCCAGGCGAAGCTCGGTCGGATCCACGATCGGTTCGAATCCGAACTGATGCTCCTTGGCAACCGGCCCCACCACCTGATGCTTGTCCTGAAAATGCCGGACCAGCTTGGCGATGTCCTCTTTCCGGATCGTTTTGCGGTTCACGGTTACTCCCTCTGTTTGAATCCCTGGCCGGGGCCTCTGCGCTGCCTCGGCTGCCTTGATCTACGCCACGACGCGACAAGCGCTGGTTAGCGACGTTAAGTTCATAAAGTAGAATTGAAGGTCCGGATTTCAAGTGCCTGGAGAAAAATTTCACGAGGAAAAGGCACCTAAAAGTCCTTGCCATCGTTGAAGTTAGTTCAGACTGATTATTCAGGTATAGTGGATCGCTTCAGGTAATAGACTCGCTCGCCAGGGGCTTTGAAGCCCCATTCTTCCCGGGCGATTCTTTCTCGGTAGGATGGGTCGGTGAGAAGCAGGTCAAGTTCTTCGCTGAGAAGGGACTCCTGCTTCTGCAATTCGGCGATATCCCGGAGGCGGGCCTTCTGCTTGTTCTTGAGTTGGGCCTGCCGGAGCCAACCGGAATCCCCAAGGAATAGTAGCCAGGCGCTGATTCCCACAAACAAGATGAAGAGACCGCGGAATGTGCGGCCTGCAATCCGGCCCCCTTTCCAGGGGGCGCGAAGAAAGCGGGGAGGCGCTTTAAGTTCGGGCATACCGTCCTGCGGGCATTTGGCGGCCCGCTAGCCTTCGCAGTTCACGGCGGCCAGGCCCTCGTAACGGCCCAACTCGTCCAGTTCTTCGGCAATGCGCAGCAGTTCGTTGTACTTGGCCACCCGGTCGCTGCGGCAGAGGCTGCCGGTCTTGATTTGGCCGGCATTGGTCGCCACGGCCACATGGCTGATGGTGGCGTCCTCGGTCTCGCCGCTGCGGTGGCTGATCACGTTGGTGAAGCCGGCGCGCTTGGCCGTCTCGATGCAGTCGAGGGTCTCGGTGAGGGTGCCGATCTGATTCAGTTTGATGAGGATGCTGTTGGCCGCATCTTCCTCGATGCCGCGGGCCAGGCGATCCATGTTGGTGACGAAAAGGTCGTCGCCCACGATCTGGATGCGATCACCGAGCTGCTCGTTCATTTGCACCCAGCCTTCCCAATCGTCTTCGGCGTGACTGTCCTCGATGGAGATGATGGGGTACTTGTTCACGAGATCCGCATAGAACTCGACCATCCCCGCCGAATCGAGCTCGCGTCCTTCGCCGGCGAGTGTGTAAACACCATCTTTGTAGAATTCGCTGGCGGCGGCGTCCATAGCAAGATGGATGTCTTCGCCCGGCCGGTAACCGGCCTTCTCAATGGCCTCCAATATGACCTTCACCGCCTCCTCGTTGGATGGCAGGTTCGGCGCGAAGCCGCCTTCATCGCCCACGGAAGTCGCCAGGCCTCGGGCCTTCAGCACAGCCTTCAGGGTGTGAAAGATCTCCGCGCCCATGCGCAGGCCTTCGCTGAAGGTCTCGGCGCCTGTGGGCATGATCATGAATTCCTGGATATCCACGTTGTTGTCCGCGTGGGATCCGCCGTTGAGGATGTTCATCATGGGCACAGGCAGGGTGCGCGCGGCCACGCCGCCCATGTACTGGTAGAGGGGCAGATCCACATAGGCCGCCGCGGCCTTGGCCACGGCCAGGCTCACGCCGAGTATGGCGTTGGCGCCGAGGCGCTCCTTGTTGTAGCTGCCGTCCAGGTCCAGAAGCAGGGTGTCGATGCGCGCCTGATCCAGGCAGTCCTCGTCCACGAGTTCAGGACGGATGGTCTCATTGACGTTCTCCACAGCCGTGAGCACGCCCTTGCCCATGTAGCGATCGGCGTCGCCGTCGCGCAGCTCCACGGCTTCGTGTTCGCCGGTGGATGCGCCCGAGGGCACGGCGGCTCGGCCTATCTCGCCGGTTTCGAGGAAGACATCGACTTCGACGGTGGGATTGCCGCGGGAGTCGAGGATTTCGCGCGCGTGGATTTCCTGGATCGTACTCATGAGACCTCCTAGGGGACTGATCCGGTTAAATCACAGTGGGAGGGGTGGAAGCAAGGGAAACATGATCGTATTGAAATGTGGTGATTTCGTCTTCTGTATTAGTTTATGGAAACTCCCGGCCTAGATTCGTTCTTTTGCTCGATCTCAATTCGAGTCCACCCTAATTTGAGTGAATCTGATTCACAAAATGCGGCAGTAGCTGCCGACTATTCTTTCCGGGCTGTGGAGTCGGATTGCGTTTTGCCCATGCTCGGCTTCTCTTAAGTTGTTATATACCAATCTGATAGACTGAAGCTTTCTCTATATGGCTGGCACCTGTCTTGCAGTAAGGAATCGAATGCCCTCCGCTCCTATAAATGAAGAGGCGGAGGCGCGCCTTTGGATCGTTACGCAAGGGGTTTGCCTTGGCCATCATCACCACACTGCGATTGGGCGAGATTCTCGTCCAAGCCGGCGTCGTCAGTAAGGAAAAACTCGAACTGGCTCTCAAAGAGCAGCGCCAGACCGGCGAGCACCTGGGTGCCGCGCTTCAGCGCTTGGGCATCTGTAGCGAACGGACCATCGCCCATGCCTTGGCCGAGCAGATCGGCGTGGAGATCGTAGAGCTGGCCGACATCACTCCGGCCCTGGACGCGATGATGACCTGACCCCCTAGAATGTCTCCAAGTCTAGAAGTAGACTCGGGGCACCTGAA
>JACNKJ010000349.1 GCA_014382085.1 bacterium | reverse complement strand
AACGCTGGACCCTTCATTCAAATAGTGGGCATACAAGCCTTCTAAGTCAGAGGCGATCTCCGCAAGAATGCGACCCTTGGCTGGATGGGGAAGATCGAGTCTTTCCGCAACGGACTTGAGCAGAGGGATGAATTCGCTCACGGTTTTTCCTCCAGGCTCACGGCCATGAGTCTTTCATGGAACTCTTGCCACTCCCTTTGTAGTACCGACAATCGTCTGCGGCCTTTGGGGGTGAGTGTGTAATACTTTCGTTTCCGAAGCGAGGCCTCTTCCTTCCAGGCACCCTTTATGAATGTTTCAGCTTCGAGTTTGTGCAGAATGGGGTAGAGTGTGCCGTGTTTGAATTTGAAGAATCCATCGCTGCGACTTTCAACGTTGAGCGCCAGCTCGTAGCCGTGCTTCTTGCCTTCACCCAGCGCCGAGAGAATGAGCATCTCGTTGCAGATTTTGGTGAGGTTCTGCGTTTCCACGATGGGCGGGGTCATGATTCTCCGTCGATAGTATGATGGTCTATATATCGAGTATCTTTATAATCGGCCTGAGGATCGCTGAAGTCAAGCGATTTGAGGTATTTGCGGGGTTTCTGGCGGGAATGTTTGCATTGGCTTGCATCATATTAGCCGTCGGGTTAGAAATTGAAACAGGTCTCCACTCTTAACGTAGAGGGTGGGTCCCTACACATTCCTGGGAGGAACGAAGTGAGACTACTGGCGAGCGCCTTCCTTGCGCTCCTGCTGATTCTGCCTGCAATGGCGGCTGATCTGCCGGAGCTCCAATTCGAAAAGTACACGTTGCCCAACGGCCTGGATGTGATCCTCCATGAGGATCATTCCGTTCCCATGGTGGGCGTGAACGTTTGGTACCATGTGGGATCGAAGAACGAGAAGCCGGGGCGAACCGGTTTTGCGCATCTCTTCGAGCACATGATGTTCCAGGGTTCGGAAAATCACGACGCCGACTACTTCATGCCCCTGCAAAAAACCGGCGGACGTGTGAACGGGTCGACCACCGAGGACCGAACCAACTACTGGGAGAACGTGCCTTCCAATCAGCTTGAGTTAGCCCTCTGGCTTGAAGCCGATCGCATGGGCTATCTCGTTCCGGCCATGACCCAGGAAAAGTTCGATAACCAGCAGAGCGTGGTGAAGAACGAAAAGCGCCAGGGTGAGAATCGTCCTTACTCGCGCGCCTACTCCTTGGTGCAGGAACTGCTTTTTCCTGCAGAACATCCCTATTCCCATACGGTCATTGGCAGCATGGACGACCTGACAGCCGCCTCTCTGGAGGACGTGCAAGATTTCTTCCGTCTCTACTATGCACCCAACAATGCCTCGCTCTGCGTAACAGGTGACTTCGATCCCGATAGTGCCAAGGCACTGATTGAAAAGTACTTCGGCACCATCCCGCCGGGTATGCCGGTGGAAAGGCTGGAGGGTTGGCAGCCGCGCATTCACGAGCTTCGCCGTTCGGTTGTGGAGGATCGGGTGGAATTGCCGCGCCTGTTTATGGAATGGCATGCGCCGGCCATGTACACCAAGGACGAGGCCGAACTGGAACTCCTCTCCGAGATCTTGACCAGCGGCAAGACCAGTCGCCTCTACAAGAGCTTGGTCTACGACAAGGCCATCGCTCAGGATCTGTGGTCCTATGTGGATTCCCGCGAACTATGCAGCACCTTCAACATCACGGTGACCGCCGCTCCGGGGCACAGTGTCGAGGAGCTCGAGGCGGCTGTGGATGCCGAATTAGCTAGCATTCTTGTCGACGGGATCAGCAAGGATGAACTCGCTCAGGCTCAGACCAGCTACGAAACGGGCTTCATTCGTAGGCTCCAGCGCATGGGTGGCTTTGGTGGCAAGGCCGACCTGCTCAACGATTACAACACTTTCTTGGGCGACCCCGGCATGCTGACCTGGGATCTTCAGCGCTACAGCAATGTAACCCGTGAAAGTCTCATGGCTGCCACGACGGAGTGGATAACCCTGGATGCCCGGGCGATCATCCACATTGTGCCTCAGGGGAGTTTGTCACAGGCCAAGGTGGCTGTGGATCGAAGCAGCATGCCCGAACCCGCGGCGGAGCGGGGTTTCACTCCTCCGAAGATTCAGACCGCGGAATTGGACAATGGCCTGACAATTTACCTGGTCGAGAAACACGAGCTTCCACTCGTGCAGGTAAGTCTCTCGGTTCCCAGCGGCTGGTCGGCGGATCCGGCGGATAGGCCCGGTTGCGCATCTCTTACGGCCGAGCTCATGGACGAGGGCGCCGGCGGACGCGACGCTCTTGAGATAGCATCGGAGGCCCGGGGCCTCGGTGTGAACCTGCGCACGGGCAGCGATTTCGACAAGCTGAGCGTGAGCATGAACGTCCTGAAGAAGAAGCTTCCCGAGGCGATGGATCTCTTCTCCGATGTCGTGCTCAAGCCGACTTTTTCTGAAGAGGAGCTGGAGCGTCAGCGGCAGATTTATCTGGGTCGCATCCAGCAGGAGAAAACCCAGCCTCGCGCCATGGCTATGAAGACTCTACAAAAGGCGATCTACGGCGAAGGGCATCCCTACGCCCAGCCTTATACGGGAACCGGAACGGAGGCCTCCATTGCGGCCCTGCAGCGTGAGGATCTCGTAGCCTTCCATCGCGAGCACATCGTGCCAGGCAATGCCTCACTGCTTGTCATCGGCGACATCGATATGAAAGAGGCCCGCAATCTGGCGGAGAAAAAGTTTGGCAAGTGGAAGGGAGCGGAACCCAAACTGGCGACCTTGCCGGATGCGGCGCCCCAATGGCCCGGCGCCAGGATCATTCTGGTGGACAAGCCCGGCGCTCAGCAGAGCATGATCGCCTGCGGCAAGCTTGGTCTGTCCCGTAGCGATGTGGACTACCTGCCCTTGCGCATTTTCGATCGAGCTCTAGGCGGCAGCTTCATCAGCCGCATCAACATGAATCTGCGCGAGGACAAGGGTTACACCTACGGCGCATATAGCCAGCTCATGGCCATGCGTCACAGTGGCGGTTGGGGAGTGGTCACCGGTGTGGATACTCCCAACACCGAGGAAAGCGTGAGCGAGATCCTCAAGGAAATGAGTGAGATCCACGGGGAGCGCCCACCGGATGGGCAGGAGCTCTTGGAATGCCGCATGAGCATCAGCCGTGGTTTCCCACAGAACTTCGAAACCTTCCGGGGCATCAGCGATCAGCTGTCGGAAATTGTTCAAAACGGACTTCCGCTGGATCACTGGGAGCACTATCAGGATACCGTGGAGACCTGCGATGATTTCTGCGTCATGGACGTAGGCGCACGCTGGTTGAAGCCCGAAGAGGTGGTTTTCGTCATTGTTGGGGATAGGGCGGTCATCGAAGAACCGCTGCGCGCCCTGAATCTGGGCGAGATCAAAGTAATGGACTCCGATAAGCTCTAGATGGCAAGATAGCAGCCCCTCCGGCAATCGTCGGGGGGGCTTTTCCTTTTCCCGCTCGGAGGTGCGTCATGCCTCGTCGCCGCAAAATTCAAGCGGACGATATTTTCCGGATGAAGCTACCAGAAACTCCCGCCATCAGTCCTGGCGGCGAGAAGATCGTCTATGCCCTTAGGTACTTG
>JACNKJ010000348.1 GCA_014382085.1 bacterium | reverse complement strand
CCCCCACGTAGATCATTCCGTGCCCCTTACTTCCGGCCTTCTGGCCGGCCTTGGGCTGCAGGTAATAGCTGTTGACCCCCGCCATGAAGGTGGAAGGATCGTCATCGCCGATACCATAGCTCATGAGAACCACGCCGCCGCCGGGGCCGTGATCATCCCAGCTAGTGCCGGCCATGCCGGTCATGGGAGCGGACATGTAGAAGATCTTGCCGGAGCTGGCGCCCAGGTTCCAATAGCCGCCGGCGGGAATGGGAAGCTCGACGTAGCGATTGAGGATTCCCTCGAAATCGATTTCCACGGGATCGAGCTTTTCTTTGTCTTCGTCTTCATCTTCGTCTTCATCCTCGTCTTCATCCTCGTCTTCGGCCTCGTCGTCCTCGGAGTCGCCTTCTTCAGCGTCGGCGCCCTCTTCGGATTCGGCATCCTCGTCTTCGCCCTCGGCGTCGGAATCTTCATCCTCGGATTCGGCGTCCTCGCCTTCTTCCTCTTCGGCTTCTTCATCCTCGTCGTCGACAGGGGGAATGCCGGCCTGATCCAGGAATGGGTTTTCCACGTCGGGACGCAGGAAGAGCATGTAAGCCTTGGTCGCTTGATCGTCGATGGTTTCGAAATCGCGGTGGCCGATCAAGGGATCGATACTGCGATGACTCAGGAAATAGAGATACTTGCCGTCGGGATCCCAGGCGGGATCGAAATCGTCGGTCATATCGCTCGTGACAGGATGAGCAACATCCTCCTGGGTGTCGTAGATGAACACCGTGCCATTGCCGATCATGTTGTTGGTGGTGTAGGCCAACCAGCGACCATCGGGGCTCCACACGTACTCGTGGATTTCCCAACCCTCAATGTGGGCGATTTCCACAGGCTCGGAACCCTCGGCCTCAAGATCAATGAGGAACAAGCCGTGTGTGATGTCACCGTAGGCTAGCCAGCGATCATCAGGAGAAATCATGGGATTGAAGTGATACCCGGATTTCCCTGGGGCCTTGACGGTTTCCACTTCACCGCGGCCCCATGCGTCGGCGCTCATGATGGCTTCTTCACCGCTCTCGTCGGTGATGAAAACGATGCGCTTGCCGTCATCCATGAAGTTGAAGCGGCTTTCACGCGCACCGCTACCTCGGCTGATGGGAAGGCTAACGCCGTCTTCCACGGGAATCGTGAAGAGCTCGCCGCGGCTGGCGATAACCACGCGTTCTCCGTCGGGGGAGAGGCCGTATTCGGTGAGGTAGGCTCCGGCATTAGGGTAGCGATTGCGCGTGAAGGCGCGTTCGCTGGGTAGGTCGATGTTCAGTGCCTGCTCATCGCCAGTGCTCGGATTGAAAATGTGAATGTCTCCCGCCAGGCTGAAGACGATGCGTCCCGAGGGACCCATGGAGGGCCCGCGGGCGTCCCAGGTGTCAAACTCGGTGACGCGGCTACGGCGACTGCCGTCGGGCTTCATGGACCAGATATTGGCCGTGCCGCCCTTGTCGCTGAGGAAGTAGATCTTTCCGCCATGCCACATGGGGAATAGGTCGATGCCGTCGAAATCGGTGACTTCCCGGTAGTTCTGTTTGCCGGGATCGCCGACCCATATTTCCGGCGCAGTGCCGCCGCGATATCGCTTCCAGGTACCGCCGCCCCAGGTACGTGTGAAGGCCCATTCGCCGCTGTCGGGGTCGATGGCTAAATAGTTTGCTCGTCCGATGGGCACCTGCATTGCGTCGCCACCGCGTGCGGGAACCATGTACATTTCAGGGTCGCCATGAGCGCTGTGGCGCGAAGCATAGAAAAGAATCTTCTCGCCGTCAGGAGTCCATCCCACAAGATTGTCGCGGCTGGGATGCCAGGTGATGCGCCTGGGCTCGCCTCCCTCCACGGGCATCACGAAGACATCGACATTGCCGTCGTACTGGGCGGAGAAAGCGATGTGCTTGCCGTCTGGCGAAAACTTGGGACCGAACTCATTTCCTAGGTGGGAGGTGATCCGATGGACGGCATTCACAGAGTTGCCGTCGAGGCGGCCCGTCCAGAGGTCGCCCTCTGAAGTGAAGACTAACTGATCGCCGTGAACATCTGGGCTGCTGAGGTAGCCTGGGCGGGCCCAGGCTGTCAGAGCCATGGCAAACATAAGAATGAGAGTCACACCAAAATGGACCCTGATTCCGCGCGAAGGGGTTCGCATAGAGCCGCTACTCATCGTTCCTCCTTGGAGAGGCTATGGGGGCGTTTCATAGGGAGCGCGCAGGATACGCCCTTCCTCTTGGAAAGGCGAGTTTGCTAAAAGGACTATCCGGAACGACCGGAAACAGCGCTCCCCCGTAAGAGCGATACGATAACGCATCACACAAAAAGAAGTTACCGGATTGACGAGGGGGTTCTCAAGGTGCAGCACTCTATGCTATAATTAAGGCCTGACGGATAACTGGATGTGTCTTTGGGGTTCCGGGCGTATTTAAACTCCACAAATACTGGAATATCAATGAGTTTGGCGAAGCAATTAAAGCTATTTCTCTTGTCTCTGTCTCTTCTGGGTCTGCTGCCGGCCGAGCTTGAGGCTCAGGAATCGCCCCAAGACTACTACATGATCTGTGATCCTGACAGCATGGCCTACATTTATGAGTACTACTGGACCGACCACTATATCCCCTGCAGCATCACCATCGACGGACAGCTCTGGCCCGATTGCCGCGTCCGCATTCGCGGGGATTCCTCAAGATCGCTTCCCAAGAAGTCGCTGAAAATCAAGACCGACGGCGCGCTCTTTCCCAATGGAAATGACGTGATGAACTTCAACGCCGATTGGTACGACCCATCCTACATGCGAGTGGTCATGGCCTCGCAGTACTACAACCGGGTGGGAGTGCCTTGCTTCCGTGCGGAACATGGGCGACTGAACCTCAATGGAAGTTTCTGGGGCCTTTACGTGATCGTGCAGAACATGGATGAGGTTTTCCTTGTAGAGCAAGGGCTCGATCCCACCGGCAATCTATACAAGGCTACCAAGGACGGCGCCAGTCTCGTGCTCGGTGAGAATGTGGATTTTCGCTGGGAAAAGAAATCGAATGTGCTCGAGCCCTGGGACGATCTCTACGCGCTCATCGACAGTTTGCACTACGTGCCCGATGATCGTTTCGGCACCTGGGCGGAGGATCATCTGGAGACAGCGGAACTGGCCAGCATCTTCGCGAGCAATGCCTTGCTGGCAAACGGCAGCACCTACTATCACAACTACTACATGTACCACGACATCAACGGCACGGGGAAGTGGTCCATGTTCCCCTGGGATTTGG
Organism: bacterium; assembly: GCA_014382085.1. GTDB lineage: Bacteria > Krumholzibacteriota > Krumholzibacteriia > JACNKJ01 > JACNKJ01 > JACNKJ01. Next base: position 348 of record JACNKJ010000348.1, on the reverse strand, counting down.
ACAAGATCTTTGCCCAGTACGGCGCCAGCTATCCCTATCACCGGTCGAGTACGGATTGGCTCAGGGACAATCCGCTTGTGGAGCGTTTCTTCATCACCGATTCGACCTTCGATCAATTCCATACTCGTCTGGATCAGTTGGTGGATACGAGTTTCAATCCAGGTTTCTTTTTCCCGCTGATGGATAGCCTGCAACAGGTGCTTGAACCCTCTGTGCTCGAAGACGACACCGATGACATCCAGACCATCGAGTCGTGGTACTGGGTGCTCAACAATGAGAAGACCGTGGGCATTGAAGGCCGAATCCTCGATACCCAGTCTCAGCTGGACCACCATCCCCGTGGCATGC
>JACNKJ010000177.1 GCA_014382085.1 bacterium | reverse complement strand
TCGCGCGCTTGATCCACTGCATGGGCAGGAACTGCTCCACAGGCTGATCTTCGCCCTTCTTCTTGTACTGGAAGGTAACCTGAATGTGGGTTTCGCTAACCACGGTCAGGGTAGCGGAATAGGACTCGAAGGTTATGCCATCCTTGATATTCGAAACTGTGTAGCTCTGAGGATTGATGATGGTCACCTCATTGCCTTCCCATTGCTTGAGCACTTCGTAAAAACTTCCTGCAGCCATGGCTCTTCTCCTTTCCCTGACCAGAATTCTACTGTGGATCTTCCGCCTGCAGGATAGGCAATCTGCCACCGACTGTAAAGACGGCCCTTCCTACGCGCTTTAGCTCTTGCTTTTTACTGAGAATCCATTATCAATATGGACTCTCCGGAGGCGAGTATGAATGTCAGGTCCACCACACAGCAATTGGCAATCCGCCGAGTCCTGGAATCGGCCGGACGCCCCCTTTGCCCCAGTGAAATTCTCGAAGACGCACGCCGGGAAGTGCCGAGCCTGGGACAGGCCACGGTGTATCGCGGCATCCAACGCCTCCTCGCCCGCGAAGATATTCGTCGTGTGAAGGTGCCCGGTCTGATCGACCGATATGAATGGGGCGCGGAGCATCATCATCATCACTTCCTCTGTCGATCCTGCGAAAGACTTTTCGAGTTGGACGCCTGCCCCGGCGGTCTCGAAAAGTTGGCGCCTAAAGGATTTCAAGCCGAGGATCACGATCTTTTGATCAAGGGGCTCTGCCCCGAATGTCGGGAGTTGGAATCATGATCCGAACCCGTGCCGTGGTCTTTCTATCGCTAAGCGTTTTGGTGCCCACTCTCGCCGCCGGCGCGGAAAGCGCCGAAGGGCATCTCTTCGCCAGCATTCTGCCCCAGAAGTTCGTGCTGGAACGCTTGGCATCACCCGAATTCGTGGTGGAAGCTCTCGTGGGACCAGGACAGAGCCCGGCCACCTATGACCCGAGTCCGAGGCAGATGTCGCGCCTGGCCCAGGCCCGCGCCCTCTTTCCCATGGGCGTTCCTTTCGAGCATGCCTGGTTACCCAAGATTCGCGAAAGCATGCCCGAGCTTCTGATACTGGATGTTTCCGCGCCTGCGGGTTTGGAACATGTGCATCACGATCATCATGATCATGGTGATGAGTTGGATCCGCATTTTTGGACCTCACCCCGCGAGACTGCCGATATGGTTACTCGCATCAGGGATGCCCTTTCCACTCTTCTACCCGAAAAGTCCGAGCTTTTTGAAAAACGCGCCGCGACACTTCTCCAGGAACTCGGTGATTTGGACCATGAACTCAGAGCGCTTTTTTCGAAAAGTGAGGGTCGAAGCTTTGTAGTGTTTCACCCGGCCTGGGGGCATTTCGCACAGCTCTACGGGCTCGAGCAGATCAGCATCGAGCGAGAGGGTAAGGAACCGGGTGCGCGAGGCCTGGCGAAGAGTATCGACCGGGTCAAGGAATTGAAGATGGATGTTATCTTCGTGCAGACTCAATTTAGCCGCGATTCCGCCGAAGCCGTGGCGCGCGCCACGGGGGCTCGCCTGGAAGTGCTCGATCCTTTGGCTGAAGACTACCTGGTCAATCTGCGGCTCAGTGCCCAAGCCATCTCGGAGGCATTGAAATGAAGCCCGTGGAAATCTCGAAGCTGCATTTCAGCTATGGCGGCCTTCCGGTTCTGGAAGACGTGAATCTGGAAGTGGGTGAAGGCGAGTTTCTGGGCCTTGTCGGTCCCAACGGAGGTGGCAAGAGCACTCTGCTCAAACTCGTCCTGGGACTACTCGCGCCCGATTCCGGAAAACTGAGGGTCTTCGGCGAAAACCCCAAGAAGAGCCGGCGACGCATCGGATATGTACCTCAGTTCAGCGAGTTCCGGCGCGACTTTCCCATCTCCGTACACGATGTGGTGCTCATGGGACGCCTATCCGGGCGCATGCGACCCGGTCCCTATTCGGCCGCCGACCGACGCGCCGCCGTGACGGCCATGAAAGGTTCACGCGTGCTCGACCTGAAAGACCGCCGCCTGGCCGAGCTTTCCGGTGGACAGCTTCAGCGCGTCCTCATCGCCCGAGCCCTGGCTACTAATCCGGACATGCTTCTGTTGGATGAACCCACCGCGAGCATTGACTCCAGCATCGAAGAGAGCATCTTCGAATTGTTGCGCGACCTGAACAAACGCATGACCATTATGCTGGTCTCTCACGACGTGGGTTTCATTTCGCGTTACGTGACACGCGTGGCCTGCCTCAATCGTGGACTTGTCTGTCACAGTACTTCGGAACTGAGCGCCAAGGGGCTTGAGGACATTTACGGAAGCCCCGTGCAGCTTATCGATCACCACAGTCATCTGCCCACGGAGGCGCCCGAATGATGGAATTCGTGAGGGCACTGGGTAGCCAACCCTTCCTGCAATACGCATTCGCAGCTGGCCTTTTGGCCAGCTTGGGATGCGGAGTCATGGGCACCTTTGTGGTGGTGCGACGCATCGCATTTTTGGCAGGAGGAATCGCTCACGCCGTTTTGGGAGGAATGGGTCTGGCTCTCTACCTGGGAGTTTCGCCCTTGGGTGGCGCGCTGGTGGCAGCTGTGGCGGCCGCGCTCATCATCGGTATCGTGAGCCTGCGCGCACGTGAGCACGAAGACACCCTCATCGGCGCCATCTGGGCGGTGGGTATGGCTCTAGGCGTGGTGTTCATTTCGCAAACACCGGGCTACAACAGCGAACTCATGAGTTACCTCTTCGGCAACATACTCATGGTCACCAGCGGCGACCTTCTGCTCATGGCGGTGCTGGATCTCTTCCTGTTAATCACCGTGGGTCTTTTCTTTCGCCAGCTTCAGGCCGTTACCTTCGACGAGGAATTCTCACGCCTGCGTGGACTCCCTGCCGATCTGCTCTATCTTTTTCTGCTGGTGCTCGCCGCACTCACGGTGGTTCTGCTCATTCGCGTGGTGGGACTCATCCTGGTCATCGCCCTGCTCACCCTGCCAGCTGCGGTAGCCGGCCAATGGACCGGATCCCTGGGCCGCATGATGGGTGTGGCATCCATCCTGGGTGCAGTCTTCACCACGGGTGGCTTGGCCCTTTCCTACGGTCCCGATCTGCCGGCGGGAGCGACCATCATATTACTGGCTGGATCGGTGTTCATCGTCTCCACGATTTTTAAAAGCCGACGGATTCGAGGGCGACGCTCATAAGCACAAAAACCCGACCCGCGTTTGCGGGCCGGGTATGAAACGCTTGCCTAAACTTAATGCAGAATCGTCAGGCTGCTACTCTCGACGAAGGCACCGGCCTGGAGACGATAGAAGTAGACGCCGGAGCTGACAGATTCGCCCCGTTCGTTCTTCCCGTTCCAATTCACCTGATGCTCACCCGCGGGGAAGCTGCCTTCGGCCAGTTTGCGCACGAGACGTCCGGAGATGTCATAGACACGCAACTGGGCCGAGCTGTCCTTGTCCAGACTGAAACGGATGGTGGTCATGCCGTCTTCAGGGCTGAAGGGATTCGGCTGATTCTGATACAGACGCACCGAAGGACCGAAGGGTCCGCCGGGAGCGGCCGTGCCGTCGGCGTTGAAGGGCTCAATGGTGAAGTCATCGATGGCCGCTTCAACCAAACCACCGCCGCCTGCACCC
>JACNKJ010000286.1 GCA_014382085.1 bacterium | reverse complement strand
CTCACCCTGGCCTTCCCGGCCCTGCTCCTGCTCATCGCCGTGGTGGCCGCTTTTGGTCCCAGCCTCTTCACCCTCTTCCTGGCCCTGGGTGTTCTAGGATGGGCACCCGTGGCCCGTGTCATTCGCAGCCGGGTGTTGGTACTAAGGCACATGGAGTACGTAGAAGCCGCTCACGCCACGGGAGCGGGGACCCTACGCATTCTCCTCCTCCACGTTCTCCCTGGTTGCACGGGTACCTTCCTGGTGCTTTTCAGCATGGGCCTGGCCACGGCCATCATCGCCGAGGGCAGCCTGAGTTTCCTCGGTCTTGGCGCACAGCCGCCCACGGCCAGTTGGGGTACTCTGATTCGCGACGGATTCGGTTACCTACGAACGGCTCCCTGGCTCACCCTCGTACCCGGTGTGGTCATGGCCCTGGCCGTTTTGGGATTCAATCTGCTCGGGGATGCCTTGCGCGACCTGGCCGATCCTCGTGGCTTGCCCGGAAGGATTCGCTGATGAGCCTATTCATTGTAAACACCACCAGCAGCCCATTGCGCGCAGAGCCGGCTCATGAGGCCGAGCAGATCAGTCGCCTGCTGCTGGGGGAATCCTTTCGCGTGCATGAGCGAAGCGAAGATCAGAGATGGGCTTTGGGTCTGGGTCCCGACGGCTACCAGGGTTGGCTAAGAGCCTGGCACCTGACTGAAGTTGATGTCTGGCCGGCGGCGCAGCTCTGTGTCACCCAGCGCTGGAGCCATGCCTATGAGCGGCCCGATTCGCGTTCCCAGATTCTGCTCGACCTCTCCTTCGCTACCCGCCTGCGGCCCGGCGGATCGGAAGTGGACGGGTTCATCCCCTGGCAATTGCCGGGCGGCGCTGAGGTCTGGACACCGGTGCAAGACTTGGAGCCCCTTGGTGGTGACATGGAAACACTGCTCACCCGAGGCTTGCGTTTGCTGGCCATACCCTACGAATGGGGCGGAAGATCAAGCGCGGGGTTGGACTGCAGCGGATTCGTCCAGTTGCTCTTTTCAACATTGGGACAGAGCCTGCCACGGGATGCCTGGCAACAGGCCGAACATGGCCAGGCTTTGTCCCTGAGTGACCCCAGGCTCTGGCAGCGGGGGGATCTGCTATTCTTCGGGGCTGAACGCATCGATCATGTGGGCCTCTGGATGGGCGAGGACAGGCTCCTGCATGCCAGTGGAAGGGTTCAAGTGGAAGGCTTGGCTCCGAGAGGCAAGCTAATCGGATCCCATCGTCCGGCCCTGGCCGCCCTGCGCCGTTTGAACCTCGGACAGGAGTAGTGGAAACGCTACAATCGCAAGCCCTTGTGCCACAGCGAAGAACAAAGCGTCCGAGAGTGTTATTCCTTTAACAAGCGCCACCAAAGATGCTGCTTTTTAGATTGACAGGCTTTGGGGCCTCGAATACCTTGCTCGCGGCTCGAATCGCTGGCCAGGCAACTCGGTTTAGGACCCGGGGCGCGCCCGGCCGACTCGTTCCGAGGACGCCCGAGGGTCGGGCCTGACATTCGAGCCTGGGGGTGAGAGACCAGGAAACGAATTCGAATCCGAATCCCCCGATAACTAGAGACGGGTTCAACCTGATCAGGAGGTCGATTGTGTCTCGATTTACTCGTTTGATGTTCGTCATGGCAGCTCTTCTGCTGATCACCAGCAGTGCTTCTGCTTACGACGTTCGCGCAATGACCCTCGGCAACGTTCCTTACTGGAAAGATGCCGGGGATGTGAACACTTGGTACGGCGAAATCGCCAACTACGGTGATATGGTCTGGATCAACTTCGATGGTGCTCTGGACGGCAGTGAGCTGAACTTGGCCAAGAACGAAGATACCTTCGGTACCTACTTCCTCAGCATCGGCAGCGATGCTGGCGAAAAAGTGGGCCTTGGCTATGGCTACTCACTGGACGCCGCCACCTTGGGGCTCTTTTTCCAGATGTACGAAAACAATGCCGCTGACGAGTCGGTCTTCGACTTCGGCGCCGGTATGGATTACGACATGGGCGACACCAATGCTGACTTCACCTTCCTGTATCACAAGAATGGTGACGACAACACGATGAGCTTTGGCGCGCGTGCTTTCTATCCTTGGAAAGACGGCGTTGAGCTGATTCCCGCGTTCATGTTCGAAACGGCTTCCTTCGGTGATGACAGTGCCACCGGTCTGGGCTTCGGTCTCGGCTTCGCCTACACGGTGAACGATGACAACACCCTGATCCTCGGCTTTGATTACATGAAGGAATCCGCCACGATTGCGGATGTCGATTACGATGAAACCACCATGCCCGGCTTCTACGTCGGCATGGAGCATGATGTGAACGACTGGCTCACAGTTCGTACCTCGGGCCACAAGGCCTGGTATGAGACCGTGGCTGGTGACGCGGATCCGATTAACACCTATCCGTTCATGTTCACCTTCGGTTTCGGCATTCACCTGGGTGACTTCGATCTGGACGTCGCTTATGATGAATCCCAGCTCTTTGACACCTTCAACTGGTTCATGGGCGGACCTGACGGCCTCGGCGTCTACGCCCTGCAGATCAAGTACTACTTCTAGTTCTTCGATCTCATTGAGTGATAGAGCCTCCGCCTTCGGGCGGGGGCTTTTTTGTGAACTGAGGACTGGGAACTGAGGACTGGGGACTGGGAGCGGCTCCTGGACTGAGTACGAGTTCAGGCATATTCTTTGAGCCCTCCCAAGCATGAAAATGCCGAATATGCCTAGGAACAGGCACAAAAGCCGTAGCTTGTGCCGTGTGAATATGCTACTTAGAAGAGAATCGAACCGGACACGCATGGGCGCGGGCGGGCTGGTCCACCCGGCGCCAACGTGGTCAGAGGAAGATGTCCGTCGGAGCCGGCGTGAGCAAAGCTGAACGCCGCCTGCTCCTGGGTGAGGAAGGCTTGATCCGGGATGATCATCTCCTGGGTGCTTTTCTTTCTCCCCTGGGCATTCGCCAAGCCGGCTTCACGGCGAGAAGGATGCTGAGGATCTACGGCAACCTTCACAGCTTGGCTCGCTCGACGCCCGGGGAGTGGAAGGAGGAAGTGGGTTTGGATCTGCGCGCGGCCCTCGCCCTTTCGGCCGGAATGGAACTTGGCCGTCGGGCTCGCGATCCGCGCCTGGGTGAGCGTCCACGCATCCTTGAGCCGTCCGCCGTCTACCGGTTGCTCGGCCGCAAGATGGAGTCGCTTCGCCAGGAACAGTTCCACATCCTTCTTCTGGACTCACAGCACCGGTTGATTCGCGACTGCCTGGTGTCGCAGGGAAGCTTGAACGCGGCGGTAGTGCACCCGAGGGAGGTGCTGAGGCCCGCCATCCTGGCTTCTGCCCAGGCGGTGGTAATGGTACATAATCATCCCTCCGGGGACCCCGAGCCCAGTGAGGAAGACGTCCGCCTGACCCTGAGAATGGAAGAGGCCTGCGGACTCCTGGGCATCGAGCTCCTGGACCACATAGTCCTGGGCGCGGAAGGATTCCGCAGCCTGAGGGAAGGCGGCTACCTTTCCTAAGCAGAGACGAGGCAAGCCTTGCTCGGTAAACTCTCCCGATACTTTACCAACGATGTGGCCATCGACCTTGGCACCGCCAATACCCCTATCTTCGTGCGAGGCGAGGGCACCGCTCTCAACGAACCCAGTGAG